>CALLJA010000641.1 GCA_938008865.1 uncultured Anaerolineales bacterium | reverse complement strand
ATACGGCGGGTTGTATAGTTACTTCTCCTTTTCGTCCGCGCGGTTGGCTTATTCTCGGCGGGGATGAAGACCGTCTCGTCGCGCATACAGTAATACAACTGTTCCCAGCGGTCCCTGGCACGCTGCCAGCGCGGCAGGTCTTCGTTGTCGTAGGTCGCTTTCTTCGATTTGTAATTGGCCATATCGCGCTCGAAGCGCTGCTTCACCTTGATGCCTAGCCAGGCCAGCAGTCCGACGATCACGAGCAGTCCGCACAGGCCCGCGCCGCCGAAGACCACGATTGGGACGGCCCAGGTGGGCACGCCCGCAATGTCTGGCAGAAAGGAGGTGGCGCCCATCAGCGGGAGGATCAGCGAAAACGGGATAAAGGCCAGGGGGGCAAGCATCGAACACAGGAAGAGGAACACGATGATCCCAATCCCATACCACAGCCCGGGGTGGCTCGGACCTGCGGGCTGCTGCGGCGGCTTGAGCTTCAGCCCCAGCGAGGTATGGGCCTCGTGTTTTTCGCGATGGGTGTGCGTGTGGCCGTCGGCATCGGTGTGCGTGCTTAGCTCGTACCATTCCTTGGTATTCAGCCCGTAGGTACTGGTCACCTTCTGGACCTGGTCGGTTTGTTTGCATTTCGGACAGACGGGCAGGGCAGGGGTGTTCATGGGTTTATCTCTCCTTGGCGCACATTCTACAACCAATGCACTATTGTACGTCATCCAACCTTCGGTAGAATTGGGCCATGACCAATGGACTGACCCAAGGCACCTGGCAGGATGCGGCCTGCGACGACGTGTTGTTCGTTCTGCGCTTTCTTAAGCAGCGTCACGGCATGGATGTATGGAAGGTCTCCGCCGACCCGCAAGGGCAATGGGCGCGACTCTACCTGCGCGGGAATCTTTCACCCAGGGTGATGACCGAACTGCGTGACCAGTGCGCCAACAGCCCGCAGATTCACTTCGGTCCAGATTGGTTGATCTGTGACCGTCACAACGTCAGCATTTACCCGGCTCACGCCTGGCGCGAGATGAACCCCTGGCATAAGCCGCTCTGGCTGGAGGTCACAACCCAGCTTTTCATGCTGCTTGGCGCACTGCTGCTGGTGGCGGGCGGAACCTTCGTCCTCGTCAGGGGGATCGAGCAGGGAGTTTGGAAGGATATTGGCGTGGGGATCTTATCCGTCCTGCTGTTCGGGTTTTCCGTTTACTCGACCCTGCAAGACCTGGCGGCTCTGGTGCGGCGGGCGCGCAGACGCTCGTAGGCGCGCGTGCCCGTTTCTGAGTTCGGTGGTATATTAACAGCCCGTTAACGATTTTTCGCATATCCCAACCGTGAGGTCGCAAATGTTTGGCTTGTTCAAGAAACGTGAGGAGGTTTTCTACTCCTTGATCCAGGAGCAGGCTTCCATCACGCACGAGGGGTTGAAACTGCTGGTGAAGTACCTGGAGACGGAAGACCCCGAGATCGCGCAGCAACTCGCGCTCAAAGAAAAGGAGGCCGACGAAGTCCGCCGCATCCTGATCGACGAGTTGAACCGCACCTTTGTCACGCCCTTCGACCGCGAAGACATCTTCACCCTCTCCCGCACCATCGACGACGTGGTGGACTACGCCGATAGCACCGTCAGCGAGATGGTCATCCTGAACGTCAAGCCCAGTCCGTATATGCTGCGTATCGCGTCCCTGCTCAAAGACGCCTCCTACGAGATTTACCAGGCCGTGCTGCGCCTGAAGAAGAATCCCGGCGTGGCCATCGACCATGCCCAGCGCGCCAAGGCGCTGGAGAACCGTGTCGAGGCCGTCTATCGCGAGGCGGTGGCCGACCTGTTCAGCGGGCCCGAAGACATCCACCATGTGGTCGAGATGTTGAAGATGCGCGAGGTCTACCGTCATCTATCCAACGCCGCTGACCGTGGGGATGACGCCGCCAACGTGATTGCCGACATCGTCGTCAAGAAGACCTGACCGAGGCGGCATGTCTCAGCAATTGCTGCTCGTCATCGGGCTGGCGCTGTTCTTCGATTTCCTGAACGGGATGCGCGACTCGAGCAATATTGTGGCGACCATGATCTCCTCGCGCGCCTTTACTCCCCGCGCCGCGTTGACCATGACCGCGCTGGCTGAATTCCTCGGCCCGTTCCTGTTCGGCGTGACCGTGGCCAGGACCATCGGTTCCGAAGTGGTGCAGACGCGCGCCCTGACCCTCGAAATTCTAGCCGCCTGTCTGACGGCCGCCATCCTGTGGAACCTGGTCACCTGGTTTTTCGGCATTCCCAGCAGTTCGTCCCATGCGCTGATCGGCGGCCTAGTTGGGGCGGTGGCCGTCAGCGTGGGGGTGCAGGCCATCCAAATTCAGGGCCTGGGCAAAGTGCTGATCGCCCTGTTCGTCTCGCCGCTGGTCGGCTTCCTGTTCGGCTTTCTTGCCACGCGCTTCATCTATTTCCTTGCCAGTGGAGCCACGCCGCGCATCAACGAATTCTTCAAACGCGGACAACTGCTCACGGCCATCGGCATGGCTTTCAGCCACGGCACCAACGATGCGCAGAAAACTATGGGGATTATCACGCTCAGCCTGATCATCGGCGGCGTCCTGCCGTCGTTCACCGTCCCGACCTGGGTGGTGGCGGCCAGCGCGGCAGCCATCTCGCTGGGCACGGCGCTCAGCGGACGGCGGCTGATCCGCACCCTGGGCGGCAAGTTCTACAAGATTCGCCCCGTGCATAGTTTTTCCACGCAGATGTCCTCAGCCCTGGTCATCCTGCTGGCCTCGCTGATCGGCGTGCCAGTCAGTACCTCGCAAGTGGTCAGTTCGGCCATCATCGGTGTGGGGTCGTCCGAGCGCTTTGGCAAGGTTCGCTGGGGGGTGGCGGGCGACATCCTCATGGCCTGGATCGTTACCATCCCCGCCAGTGCGCTGCTTGCGGCGGGGATGTACTGGCTCATCACAAATTTATTCTGATGTAGAACTTACCCATCCCGAAGCATGGCCTTCGGGATGGCGCTTTTAAGGACGTCGACCCCAGGCCAACCCTGCCAGGGCCAGCGGCAGCAGGACGGCTGCGCCGCACGGAAGCGGATTCGGATTTCCTGCGGGTGTGGGCGGAACCTGCCCCCCTCCATCCGCGCCGACAGTTGGTTCCGCTGCGGACGGCTGTGTCGCGGGTGGGCTGGCGGGTACGTCAGCCGTGGTCAGCAGGGTGATCTCGTCGATACGCAGCCAACCCTGATTGGTCGAACCGTCCGTCGCGCCCAGGCCGAAGGCCAGCCCTGCCACCTCGTTGGGGTTTGCAAAGGGGGCGCCAGCGTTCTCCTCCCAGGCGGCGCGGCGGAAATCGGACCAGCGCACTTCCACGACGGCCCAATCCGCTGCGCCATCC
>CALLJA010000640.1 GCA_938008865.1 uncultured Anaerolineales bacterium | reverse complement strand
GGCGCGCCCGGGTCGTTGCTGAGTACAAAGGCGGCCATGATCTGCCCGCGCAGGGAGAGCGGCAGGCTGTCCACTTGCAATACCTTTACCAGGGCCGCCATCAATTTGCCGCGCCAGGCCGCGTCGCGTGGGGCGTCTTTGAGCCAGCGGGCCGCCGTCAGCAGCGGACGGTGCATGGGCAGGCGCGACCACTCGATCATCTTATCCACCAGGCGCGAGACGTCAGTGTGGGTGGCCAGGTAGGTCAGTGAAACGGTCTTGCCGATCCAATCGGGCTGGTTGACGACCGCCTCGCTGGAGGTCTTTGCGTCGCTCAGGGCGCGCCCCGCCAGAAAGCCCGCAAAAAGCGGATGGGCGAAGCGCATCTGGTTGTTGTGGTGCTGGACGAGCAATCCGCTGCCTGCCATGCTGCTGAGCAGGCCGAAGGTCGGCGCGGGTGGCTGAGCCGACTTCTGCGCCTTCTTCTCCTTCTTTTCCTTGTCACCGTCTTCGGTACGTGGATCGTCCTCGCTGGGACGTTCCAACAGTCCCTCGGCGGGTGTGAACGGTTCTTCGGGAATCTCGAAGTTGCTGACCCACTGGCGTGCCTTGCGTGGGTCGAAGACGGGCTGGCCGTTCAGCACGATCTGCATAGCCAGGGTCTCCAGCGCGGCGGGCGGTGTGTTGGCGGGCGCCAGGCGGCGGATGTGGGTGTTGATGGCATCGTGGATTTTCGGCCCACGGCCATCGCCCGCGTATGCGCCCCATACCTTGAGGGTCAGTTCGAGCGGTGTGAGGTAATTGTTGCCAGCCGCCAGCCAGTTGTTGAGCAGCAGCGGGTCGACCTGTTCGGGTCCCGTCTGGGCCCAGGCTTCGACGGCCACGTAGCGCGTCCACAGGCTGCCCCATTCCTCGGTGAAGGACTGCATACGCTGCGGCGACCAGCCCATCATGGCCAGCGGGGCGAAACCCAGGCCGACCAGCCCGTCGAGGGTCTCGAACGAGCCTGTCGTCACCACGCGGACCCTGGGATGGGCGTGCAGCAAAGCCTTGAGATATTCGACGACCACGCCCTGGCCTTCGGCGGTCAATTCGTCGAAGCCGTCGAGCAGCAGCAGGACGCGTCCGTCGCGGAAGGCCTGTTGAACGAAGCCTGGCACGCGCGGCAGGTCGAAGACGGGCGCGTTGGCGTCTGCCACGTCAATAATCGGGGCGAGGACATCCTGCGAGGAGGCAGGCAGTTTCAAGTCTGCAACGTGGATCAG
>CALLJA010000639.1 GCA_938008865.1 uncultured Anaerolineales bacterium | reverse complement strand
TAGACGGCGGGGTTGTTAAACACTGCCACGGGGATGTTCTGCCAGATCAGGTCGGCGATGAGGTTCTTGCGGCTCAGCCCGACAAAGATCCTGAGCAAGCTCTCGGTGACAGCCTGGTTATCGACCACGCGTTCGGCGCGTAACTGGCCAAAGAAGTTTTGCGCCCGTTCGATCGGCCCCGCCAGCAATTTGGGAAAGTAAGCCAGGTAAAGAGAGACTTCCAAAAAATTTTGATTGACGGGGATCTGTTTGCGGTGGACGTCCACGAGATATGAGACAGCCTGCAACACATAGAATGAAATGCCGATCGGTTGCAGGATGTTTAACTCCATCTGGGTCGGCGTGACCCCCAAACGGAACAACACCTTGAAGAAATAGAACTGTGACTGGTCGAAGTATTTATAGAAGAGAAGCATCGACACATTGAGCGCGATGCCAAGCCACAGCCAGCGTGCGCGCGTCCTGCCCTCCGCCGAATCCACGCGCAGGGCCAGGATGTAGTTCACCACTGAAAAGGCAACCAGGATCAGGGCGAAGGACCAATCCCAAGTGACGCAGAACAGATATGAAGCCAGCAGTAGCACCCAATTCTGCGCTCGTTTGGGGACGAGGTAGTACAACCCCAGGACAATCAGGGCAAAGACAAAGAAGCCTGTGGCGGTAATGGAGAGTTTGGAGAAGAATTCAAGCATGGGAAAGATGGCGGTTCTCAAGGAGCGGGCGGATACACGGAGGCGAGGAAGAGCCCTATTTGTCGGCTGAAATAGGCGGAGCCATCCGCGTTCAGGTGGGCCAGATCATGCCATTGCGGTTCGGGCAGGTTGAGCGAGTCCTGTGTCAACCACAGGGTGACGCCGTTTTCAGCGGTCCGCGCGGTCAACATTGCCTCGAACTCGGGCTGGAGCGCGCGCACCTTGCGTTTTGCGGCGTAAAAAACGGGGTGAATTGGCGTCTCGATCACGACGATTTGGACTTGGCTTGGGTTAAGCGCCAGCAGGGTCTGCAACCCGTCGACTTGCGGCTGGGTGATCTCCAAGTTGGCCAGATTATTTTCGAAGAACTCGATCTGGTCCTGTAATGGCGTGCCTGTCTGGCCTGTCAAACTGGCGTAGCCGTCTGCTTCGATCAAGGTTTTCTTCTCCTCGATGTATTTCAGGGTACGGTCGAGGCCGAAGATCCTTCGAAAGCCGCTCGAATTCTGGTAGAGCCAGCCGTCGATGGAGAATTCGCCCAGCTGATACTTCATCCATGGCGAAGACATGATGCTGGCGTCCGTGCCCTCCATGCTGGAAGATGAGTAATCCAGGATGCCTGTCTCAAAAACGATCAGCGATGGGTGAAAGTTCTCGATTAGCACCCGCACTAGCGGACCTGTGGTGCGCGGTGTCAGCCCGCCCAACCCGAAGTTTTGGCAGTGGATATCGCGCCCGCTGGCTTCGCGATAGGCCGCATCGACCACTTGCGGGTCGATGCCATACAGCACCTGCGAGTTGCCGATGAAGATGCAGTCCACACTGTCGCCGCGGGCGACGCGCTCCCGCAGGCGGACCAGTTGCAACTCGAAGTGCGGGTGTGACGTGCCGTAGGATTCGTGCGGGAACCACGTCCTGGCCGCAGGCGTCCGTGCAAAAAGTTCCAGGGCGGCGCAGAAAAGGGATAGATACAGGACCGAGCGCAGGAACGTCTGGCCGATGGGCGTTGTGATGCTCAGGGTCTTCATCGGGCCGATTATACAGTCTTTCCGTTGGTTGCGCCGTTCATTGCGGCTGGGATGCCAGCACGGCGGCCAGGTATTCACCCAGCAGTCGGCTGAAGTGGACAGCGCCCGCGTCGTTCAGGTGGATCAGGTCATACCATTCGTCCTGGGTGAACAAGATGTTCTCCTGGGTCATCCATAGATCCACGCCCGCTTGTTCGGCCTGGTGGGTTAGCATGTTCTTGAAATCGGGGTACAACAGGCGCGCCTTGCGGTTGATCGTGAGAAAGGTCGGGTCGAAGGGCGTTTCGACCAGCAGGATGCGCGTCTGCGCCGTGCTGAGCGTGAGCAGGTCGCGCAGGCCGTTCGTTTGCGTTTCGGTCAGTTCGGGGCGCTTGGCGATGGTCTCGAAATATTCCACCTGTTCGGGAACCGTCAGGCCCGTGTGGTCGCTATAGGTCGCGTGTCCGTATGCATTGATATTATCGCTTTTATTGTCGCGGGTCTTCAAGGCGCGGTCGACCCCAAAGAGGTAGCGGAAGGCATCCGACCGAGTGTACAGCCAACCGTCCAGACTGGGATACCCGAGCTGGTACTGGAACCAGGGCGAGGAGACGATGCTCTGGTCGGTGGAAAAGGCGTTCGCCGATGAGTAGTCCCACAATCCTGTGCCGAACACGATCAGCGACGGGTGGAAATTCTCGATCAACACTCGCGCCAGTGACCCCGCCGTCATGGGGGGCAGGCCGCCCAGCCCAAAGTTCTGGCAGTGGATGGGTCGGCCCGTCTCGGCCAGGTAGGTCTGTTCGACCACTTCGGGATCAATCCCATACAGGACTTGGGAGTTGCCAATGAAGATGCAGTCGATCTGCCCGTCCTGGGCGATACGTTCCTTCAAACGGCTGAGTTGGGTTTCGAAATGGGGATGGGAGGTGCCGTATGCCTGGGGCAGGCGCAGCGCTGTGATGTAGGACGTCCGCGCCAGCAGTTCCAGCGCGAGAGAAAAGGACAAGGCGATCAGGAGGGCATACAAAAAAAACCGCCCAAAGGGCAATCTGATCTTCAGCGTCTTCATTCGCGCGATTATATCACGGCGATCCTGCCGTCTTCTAAACGGGCCAGGGCCCGTCCGAATTGCGACAGGCCCTGGCGATTGGATGTTAACCCTTTGGGACGATCAGCCACATCAGGATATACAGCGTAATGCCCGGGACCCCGCCCGGGATTGCGGCGATGATGAAAGCGAGCCTGAACCAGGCGGGGCTGATACCGAAGAATTCGCCCAGCCCTCCGCAGACTCCCGCCAAGATGCGGTCGCTGCGGGAGCGTCGTAATGGGATGCGTTGTGTGGTCATGCGATTGTTCCTCCAAATCACAGTTTCATCCCAACATACGTCATTCGGAGACGCGGGTTGCACAAAAAAGACCGCCTGCGCGGCGGTCTTTTTGCGTCAAGAGAGCGTGCGAGGCGGCGGGGCTTCGGGTAATCGGGCCGACTTGAGTAACCCGCTGGCATGACCGTAGCGCAGGATGAAGTAGTTCATCAACAACGTGAAGCCGATTACCAGGTATCCGCCGAAGGAAAAGATGGTGGATAGGAAGTTCAAGGCGTTCTGCGCCGAAACGGGGATGAGATCGTAACCGCCCACCCAGAAGAAGGTATCGCTGCCGTCGGCCAGGGCAAAGAGGATCATGCCCCACCACGGTCGGCTCCACTGCCCACGGCCAAAAGCCAGCGAAAGCCAGATGGCCGCCGAGCCTTCCAGCAGGTCGAAGACAGGGTAAATCATGGTCATGAATACCACGGTCCAGTGCGAGGCCTGTCCTAGGCCCGCACCGATGGCCAATTGGGTCAGCAGGGCTGTTGCGCCCAGTGCGCCCGTCACCAGCACCAGGAAGAGCGGCAGTCGCCTGTCGTTGCCCGGGCTGAATAGCAGGACGATCTGGTGATAGAGCGCCAGGCCGAGCGCAACGTATCCCAACAGCCACAGCAGGTCGATGACCGAAAGGCCTTCGGGATAGGGACTGGCGGTGACATCCAGGGCGAAGACGATTGCCTGCCCAAGCACCCAGCACCACAGCCCGACCGTGAAGCTGAGCCAGACGCGGTGGGGATTTTCATTGCGCTCGAACTGTCGCGTGACGAATGTGCCCGCAATGGCCGCGCCTGTGGCGGCTGCTAGGTTGAGCGAGGAGGAGGCCAGATAGTTCCAATCCAGCGTGTCGGTCGGGAAGGGGTTTGCCAGCGATACCCAGGACAGCAGGACAATAGCGGCTGCCGAAAGCAGGCCGATAACCCACAACACTGTGATGGGGGCAAACCTGGGTGTCGGATTCGGAGTGTTTATCATACCTGTTTATTCCGAGAAGGCGGCGGGAATCAGGCGGTGGGCCTGGAGTTGGGTGGTCTCATTGACGGGTACGGACGCGAAGGTCTCGCTGAGCAGTTTCTGGGTTAGGTTGTTCCCGATCACAAAGTTCATCTGTCCTCCCATGCTCATGAGAATGGCGCGATAGGCATGGGCGGCGTAATCGGTATGCAGGAAGAAATGACCGTCGGTCAGGGCGCCGTCTTCGATATAGATGTCCCAGTTCCAAGGCTGGATCTGGCGGTTCAGTTCCCGTTCGAGCGAACGCAGTAATTTCTGCCCAACCAGGTCGCGGTACCTGCCAAGAGCCTTGTTGCTCCAGTGGGTGGCACCCTGACGCAGCACGGCGCACTGATAGGCCTGGGCCGAATCAGACAACCCAAAGGTGACCACTTGGCGCGGACCCGCCGCATGGAACAGGTCATCGCCGAATCCGCGCGCACTGGAGAAGAACACATCGGGTGTCTGGACTGCGCCGTCCCAGAACAGGGCCAGCCCGTGGCAGTCCTCGGCGCGCACCTCCACCAGCCCACTCCATTTCTGGTTTTGCCAGGTCCGCACCTGGGCCTGCCAGGACGCGTCCGACGGGATTGTGAACACATCCTGCACCTGCGACTCGAGCGAGAGCCAGACCAGGCGCATGGCGCGGTTCGGCAGTTGGATGGCGCGATGCCCCTGTTCCGCTGGGGAGTCGAGCAACGTAAACTCGGCCAGGCCGATGGGCTGGCAACTGTTGTCTTGCAGCAGGTAGGCACCCGCAGGTGTGCCACTCGCAAATACCATGACTGCCCCCGTCTTGCCGTCCATGCGCTTTTCGAGCAGCCCGCTCAGGTGGCGGTCGCGAAAAGCCACTTCCGCGTTCAACGCGGAAGTGGAGCTGGAAAAGTCTTCGACCTGACGAAAGAAATACCACATACCTGCAATCCGATGATGGACCGATTGTAGTTGATTCCCGTCTCCTGGAACATTACATTTTTGTCATGAAGCAGACCAGGACTGGGCAGGCGCTTGGGGTTTATCCTGCGCCTTTAAGGTAGATGCCTTTTGGGTCGAGTTCCTCACGCAGGATGCGCAGTTCCTTCTCAGTGACAGGATCCGTCGTCCGAATGACGGGAGCAGCTTTCAGGTCCCAGCCTGTGTTGGCTTTGGCATCCTCGACGGTCTTGCCTGCGTGCAGGGCGGTCAGGATCATCTCGCCGTTTTCGTCGGGTTCGAGCATCCCAATGTCGGTGACGACGGCCAGCATCCCGCCACCACGTGCGCCTGTGGCCTCACGAGCCGCGCGCCCCGAAAGGAAGCCCGCCGAGGTGAGGAAGTCCACTTTTTCGGGAAAGCGGCGCTTCTGGTGCGGGGTCATGATGTAACAGCGATTGGCCCAGGCTGCGATTTCTTGCGAACCGCCCGAGCCAGGCAGGCGCACCTTGGGTTGCGCGTAGTCGCCAATGACCGTAGCGTTGATATTGCCATACTTGTCGATCTGGGCACCGCCCATGAAACCTACATCCACGTTGCCGCGTTGCAGGTAATTGGCGAAGATGTCGTACATGCTGACCACCGAAAGCGAGCCGCTCACCAGGGTCGGGTCGCCGATGGAGAGGGGCAGGCGGGCGGGTTCCGCGCCGATGACGCCCGCCTCGTAGATCATCACCAGATTGGGGGCGTGCGTGCGTTTGGCCAGGTTGCAGGCCAGGTTGGGCTGACCCACGCCGACGAAGACTACGTCGCCATCGCGCAGGAGGCGCGCCGCGTGGATGATCATCAGTTCGGCGGAGGAATAGGTTAGTTCAGTCATGGAAGCTCCTTGAGGAAGGATTGCATAATGTCGAAGACTTGTTGTGGACGTTCGAGCGGCACAAGGTGAGTGGATTGGGGAACCGTTACCACCTGGACCTTGGGTTGTTTCCGTTTCACGAGTCTGCCTGCCGCTTCGAGGAAGGTGTCCGTTTCCGCGCCGCGGATGATGAGCGTGGGCACCTTCAGGCTGGGCAGGCCGCGCCACAGTTCCATGTCGCGCCAGACGCCCGTGTAGTAGATACGCGCTTCCCATTCGGGCGAATAAGCCAGTTCGTAACCCTCGCCTTCGCGCCGACGGGTAATGCCTGCGATGTAGGCCCGCAGGCTTTCATCCGAAAGATAACGGAAGACCTCGCGGCTGCGGTATCCACGGAAGACGGTATCCAGGCTGTCGAAGGCGCGGCGGCGCTTGAGCGCGCCCGCGATTAACGGGTGCAGGCGGTATCCCAGCCCTAGCATCCGCGCCAGGTTCCACACGCGGATGCGCGACGGCAGGAACAGCACGGGGTCCAGCAGGACCAGTGCGCGAAATCGCCCGGGTTCGCGCAGGGCGGCGCGCAAGGTGACAATGGCGCCGATGGAATGTCCCATGCCGATCAGCGGACCCGTTTTTTGCTCATCGAGGAAGCGCAGCAGGTCGTCTGAAAGCGGATTCCAGCTGTGCAGGTCTTCGGGGCGCGAGTCGTGCCACAGCGGGCGCAGGGTCATGCCGAAGACGTGATACTGGCTGCGCAGCAGGTCGAGCAGCGGCTCATAGCAGGCAGGCGGGTAACCGTTGGCGTGCAGGAAATGAAGCGCCTGTCCCGTTCCGCCGTGGTCAAGGAAGGGCAGGCCGTTCATTGCAGTTGCACCAGCCGCAGTAAGGGCAGGAGGGCTTTGTAGAGTCTGCTTCCGTTGGGCACCAGGGTCGTGCGGAGTTTCCTGATCTTCAGGGCCAGCGACCAGGCCAGGCTGCGGGTGATCTCCTGCGTGTACTCGTCCTTTTGCTGGATCAAGTCCTGCGTCAGGTGCTGGATGTAGGCCGAAAGGCGCGGGTTGTTGGGCGGGGCCAGTCGGCGGGTGAACTGGAAGAGTTCATGCACCTTGGCCTCGTAGGTCTCGATGTTGAAATTTCTGTGTGCGAACTCGAATGCGTTTTCGCCTAGTTCCTGCCTGCGGGCAGGGTCGGCGGCCAGGCTGGAGATTTTGGCTGCCAGGTCCTCGGGGTTGCCCGTCTCGTACAGCAGGCCCGTCACGTTCTCATCCACGGTCTCCCTGCCGCCCGCGTTGTCGGATGAGATGACGGGTTTCTTGAGGTGCGCGGCCTCCAGCGTGACGCGCAGGAAGGAGTTGTATTTCGAGCAGACCAGCACCAGGTCGGCCTGCTGGATAAAATTCACCGCGTGTTCCTGCTGGCCGAGAAAGCGGATATGCTTTTCGAGCCTGGCCTTGCGGACGAGCCTGTGGATCTCCTGACGAAGTTCGGGGTCATCGTCTGGCCCGATGACGACCAGTTCGAGATCGCGGAATCCCTTTTGCACCAGCGACTTGACCGCCAGGACCGCGTCGTGGATGCCCTTTTCCTCGCGGATGCCGCCCGCGAACAGCAGTTTCAACGCTTGCGGGTTCTTGAAGCAGGCAGGCGCATTCGCATCAGGCTCCTGGAAACGGACAGGCCTGTAAAAAACCTTGACGTTCGGGTCGGACCCGAAATTGCTTTCCTTGATGGCGTAGGTCAGTGTGACGACCTGGTTCGACCCGCCCAGGATGATCTCGCGGATCTCTTCGAGCGGCAGGTTATACGTCACACCCATTTCGAATTCGAACAGTTCCCGCACAAACCAGACATGCGGCTTATGCAGGAAATGCGCAGCGATGGCGCCCCAGGGGATGGTCAGCGTGTTGGTGACGATTACGTCTGGGTTGATCAGGCGCAGTTCGTCCAGTTTGTCGAGGATAGTCGCCAGGCTGGCGGCGGTTTCACGGCTGGTATTTTTCGCCCACCACGAATACGGCGGCATGGACGGCGCGCCCACGGCCTGCCTGCCAGCCCACTCGCGCATGGGGCCTTCGCCCGGGACGATGACGGTGCTCAGCACGTGATGGCCGTGTTGCAAACTTTCCACCAGGTGGATCAGGCTTTTTTCCGCGCCGCCGGTCAGGGTGGCGGCGTGCGAGAACCAGGCCACGCTCAGGGAATACTCCCGTCTGATGCAAAACACGTTCACATGCCCATTCCCGATGCGGCGGTCCCATTCCGCGAATTGGGCGGGCAGGGCCTTGTACAAAAGGTGCTTGGCGTCATCCAGGAAAAAGACGTCGTAGTCCAGCCCGGCCAGCAGGTCCAGCATTTCGAGCGGGTCGTGGCCCGCGCTGCGCAGGCATTTGGGGTTGAACTCGATGACTAGTTCTAGGCGGCGGTTCGACTCCAGCGCCGCGCGCATCCCGGCCAGGATCTCGATCTCATGGCCTTCGGCATCCATTTTGACTAATGCGGGCTGGTCGAGCAGTCCCGCAATCTCCAGGCTGTCGAGGCGGTGCGCGCTGACGGAAATCTCGCGCGCGGTCCTGGTCAGCGGGTGGGCTGCGAAGCCGCCGCTATCCGAAGCCTCGGCGACCAGGAAGGTCCTGGTCCCGTCGCTGTCGGAGAGGGCCAGATCATGCGCTTCGATGTTAGCAAGGCCATTCAGGGTGATGTTCTCGCGCAGGGCCGCAAAGTTGACAGGCGAGGGCTCAAAGGCCAGCACGCGCGTGGCGGGCGAGGTGGAGGCCGCCAACAGGGCATAGAATCCGTAATGCGCACCAATGTCGATGAACAACGGCACGTCCCGCACGTGGGCGGCCACCAGATCGGCGCTGAAACCCTCGAAATCCTGTTCGACGAAATGCTGGACATATCGGGGCGCGACGCGCATCGAAAAGCCGCGCCGTTTGGGTGTGACCGTCAGAAATTGATCCAGGTCGTATTCGCCCGGAAACAGGGTTGGGGTAGAGTTTTCCATCAATGCCTGGAGAACCTTCAAATGCGTTATGTTTGCCGCTTCGATGATGGACGGCCTCAGTATTGGCCGTAATTAATCGGTTCGCTCATCTGGGCTTTGACTTCGAGGCGTTTGTGGGTTTCAGCGCCGAGCTTCTGCCAGTATTCCTCGCGGTCTTTCACGCCATAGACCCACTCTTCGAGATACTTCTGTGTGGCCTCGGGCGATTCGCTGACCTTGTCCCATTGCAGGTAGAACTCGTTGTCGCGGTCATAGCAACCCTGGGCGTAGGAGGGATGGCAGGCGTACGGCAC
>CALLJA010000638.1 GCA_938008865.1 uncultured Anaerolineales bacterium | reverse complement strand
CCGCGTACCACCAGCGAGTCGGTGGTGGCGCCTTCGCCGAAGTAGCGTACACCCTTGAGCAGTTCGCCGTCGGTGATGCCCGTGGCCGCGAAGAAGACATCTTCCGAGGAGACTAGGTCGTCCATGGTCAGGATCTTCTCAAAGTTGTAACCCGCCTCGTGTCCGCGGCGGAGTTCGTCCTCGTCGCGGGCATACAGTTTGCCCTGGATCTCGCCGCCCATGGCGCGCAGGGCGCAGGCCGAGAGCACGCCCTCCGGGGTGCCGCCGATGCCGAACAGCACGTCCACGCCCGCTTCGGGCTGGGCGGTCATCAGGGCGGCGGCCACGTCGCCATCGGGGATCAGGCGGATGCGCGCGCCCGCCGTGCGGACCTCGGCGATCAGCTTTTCGTGGCGCGGGCGGTCGAGGATGATGGTGGTCAGGTCTTCCACGGCCTTCCCTTTGGCGCGGGCGATGGCGTGCAGGTTTTCGGTGACGGGGGCTTCGATGTTGATCTTGCCGCGCGCCTCGGGGCCGACGGCGATCTTGTTCATGTACACGAACGGCCCGGGGTCGAACATGGTCCCGTGTGGGGCGATGGCTACTGTGGCGATGGAGTTGGAGCGGCCAAACGCCAGCGGGCGCGTGCCATCGATTGGGTCCACGGCCACATCCACCTGGATGCCGGTCCCGTTGCCGACGCGCTCGCCGTTGAACAGCATCGGGGCCTGGTCCTTTTCGCCTTCGCCGATGATGATGATACCGTCGATGGAAATGGTGCCGAGCACCAGGCGCATGGCCTCCACGGCGGCGTGGTCGGCGGCTTCCTTGTCGCCGCGGCCCATCCAGCGGCCTGCCGCCAGGGCTGCGGCTTCGGTCACACGGGCCAGATCGAGGGCCAGGTTGCGGGTTGGGGCTGAAATATCGAGAGAGTCCATGCCGTGCCTCCTTTTTAGTGAACGAACCACTGAATGAAATAGTAGCCGATGGCGGCGGCCCACAGCCAGGAATCGAGGCGGTCAAAGAATCCGCCGTGGCCGGGGAAGATATCGCTTGAGTCTTTGAGGTGCGCCTGACGCTTGAACATGCTTTCGCCCAGGTCGCCCAACGGCGTGACCAGTCCCAGAATCAGGCCGAGCAGCGCGCCCTGCCAGATGCTCATCACAGGCGGCAGCGCGCCAAAGGTCTGGTAGGCGTAGACGAAGAAGGCCCCGCCGATGGCGCCCGAGAAGACGCCCGCCACGTAGCCTTCCCAGCTTTTCTTGGGACTGAGACGCGGGGCCAGTTTGTGTTTTCCGTAGGCCGCGCCGATGGAGTACGCGCCCGAGTCGGCCAGCCAAACGGAGGGCAGCACAATCATAAAGTACCAGCCGCCGTCGGGCAGGGCGCGGATGTCGAGCAGGTACGCTCCCAGCCAGCCAAGATAGACCAGTCCGCCGATTGCCACGCCAAAATCGAGCGCGGCCTGGTTGCGGCCGCGCTCGTAGGCGATCAGGTGTACCGCCATGGCGATCAGGGTCAGCGCCGTCAGGACGGGGACTGCCAGATCGGGCAGGAAGGTCCGCGCGGCGAGAATCAAAAACACCCCGCCCACCGTGAGAAACTCGTTCGGTTCGTAGCCGACCGCCTTGAACATCTGGGTATATTCCCAGGCGGCGCCCGCAACGAACACGGTAATCAGCACAAAAAAGAAAGGCCCTCCCAGGATGACGGTGGGCATCCCGATCAGCAGGAGGGCCAGGGCGGTCAGCGTCCGCTTAAGCATTGGATCCTTGAAGTTCCTTCGAAGCAACCTTGCCGTAGCGGCGGTCGCGATTGGCGTAGGCTTCGAGCGCGCGGCGGTATTCCTCGCGGTCGAAGTCGGGCCAGTAGGTGGGGGTGACGTACCATTCCGAGTAGGCCACCTGCCAGATCAGGAAGTTGCTCACGCGCAGTTCGCCCGAAGTACGGATGACCAGGTCGGGGTCGGGCACGCCCGCCGTGAACATATAGCGGCTGACCAGTTCATCGGTGATGTCTTCGGGGGCGATACCGTCCCTGATGATCTTCTGGATGGCGCACACGATTTCGTCGCGACCGCCGTAATTCCAGGCGATGTTGAGGACCAGTTTTTCGTTATTTCTGGTCAGTTCGATGGCTTTCAGGACCTTGGCTTGGACCTTGGAGTCCAGGCGTTCCAGGCGCCCGATGTGGCGCAACTGCACGCCTTCCTGGTGCAGTTCGTTGAGCTCGCGGTCGATTACATCCTGGAGGATGCCCATCAGCCCCTGCACCTCTTCGGTGGGGCGGCCCCAGTTCTCGGTGGAGAAGGCATAGATGGTCAGGTATTTGATGCCGAATTCGGCCGTGGCGCGGATGATGCGGCGCAGGTTCTCGGTGCCTGCCTTGTGACCCGCCAGACGGGGCAGCCCGCGTGAAATGGCCCAACGCCCGTTGCCATCCATGATGATGGCAACGTGGCGCGGGATCTTGTCGACGGGAATGTTCAGGGGGGATTCGCTCATGGGGATCAGGAATAACGACGGGGGAATCGTTATTACACTTCCATGATTTCTTTTTCTTTGGTCTGGCCGTGCCGATTGACGTCTTCCACGAAGCGGTCGGTCAGTTTCTGGAGTTCATCCTCTCCGCGGCGCAGTTCGTCCTCGGTGATGAGTTTCTCCTTTTCGAAATCGCGCAGGTCGTTGTGCAGGTCGCGGCGGATGTTGCGGATGGCCACGCGCGATTCCTCCAGGCGAGTGTGCATGTGTTTGACCAGGTCGCGGCGGCGTTCCTCTGTCAGCGGGGGCAGGTTGAGATGGATGGCCTTGCCGTCGTTGTTGGGGTTCAACCCCAGGTCGGAGGTGCGGATGGCCCGTTCGATGTCCTTCATGGTGGAAGGGTCGAACGGTTTAATCATGATCGAGCGCGGTTCGGGAATGCTGATCGAAGCCAGTTGCATGAGCGGGGTGGGGGAGCCGTAATACTCCACGTGTAGTCTTTCCACGAGGGCAGGGCTGGCGCGCCCGGTGCGGATGGTGGCCAGGTCGTCTGTAAGGGAGTGGATGGCCCCGTTCATGCGGGTTTCAGCGTCTTTGAGGATGTCTTTAATCACCTCGTCCTCCTGTAAGTTTCATTGCCATAAGGATACCTTAAAACGGTAAATTCTGCTATGGGCGCGCAAAATATG
>CALLJA010000637.1 GCA_938008865.1 uncultured Anaerolineales bacterium | reverse complement strand
TGACCATCGCGCCGTTCGAGAATAACCTGGCCTATCACGTCTTCGACGCGGCGGGCAACGAATTGGCCGTCGGCCCCGTGACCGTCAGCGCCGAGGATTTGGGCGGGGCAGGCGCTTTCGATGCCGTCATTGCGCTGGTCGGCCTGCCCACAGGCGCGGCGGTCCGCATCGAGATTCGCGACCTGAGCGCCGCCGATGGCTCCCTGCTGGCGATGGACTCGGTCATCCTGACCGTAAAATGACGATCGAATGTCGCTGCGAGGAGGTTGAAGACCGACGAAGCAGCCTCGGTGTAGAAACAGAGGTTGCTTCGCTCGTAACGACATCTTTGCATACATCAACCGTGAGGCGGATTGGCTTCACGGTTTAGTCTGCGCATAGCCAGAATAGAAAATAGGATGGTGAAGAACAGGATTGCCCCACCCACCACGAGGAACGGAGCCGAGATGGGGGCAGACGTCCCCTGGTTTGACGGGGGCAGGCTCACGGTCGAGGTGGGCAGGGGCGTCGGTGCGGAGTCTTCCAGCGGGCGGTCGTTCATCGTGAAGACGTAGGCTGCGATGGCGTGGTACTCGTCCGCCTGGAGGATGCCCGGGTGCTGCGGCGGGTGCGTGGCCTGGAGGAAGTCGGCCAGCGCCTGCAGCGACGGGAATTGCGCCAGCTTGTCGGCGATCACGATGGCAGGCACCACGGTGGGGATGGGGAACCCCGTATCTTCTTTGCGGCCCGTGTGGCAGCCACGCGCCCAGCAATTTTGGTGATCAGGCTCCCAGACGCCGCGGAACTCGTCGGTCAGGCCCTGGCCCACGTCGCCGTGACAGGGCATGCACCAGTGCCAGTACAGGTTTTTGCCCAACTCCAACTCGGTGGGATGCTCGGGCAGGGGCGGCTCGACCAGCGGATCGTAGGTCGGCGTGGGCGAGAGGTCGGTTTGGGCGGGGGGCAGGTTCGCCTGGAAGGCGCAGATGCTCAGGAGGGCGAAGCCTCCCAGCGCGATGAACAGCAGGGAGCGGATGGTTTTCATGTGACGGATTTCACATGAAGTATACCCCCATGATGAGAGAGGGTCACTTTCAAAGTGACCCTTCTTTTTACGAACCGATACTTTGTGTGGCCGCGTGTTTCATGTGCGCCAGGACTCCCATGAAGCCGTTGATGCGTTGGTGCGTGATGGCTTCTTCGAGTTTCATGGGCGTGAAGAAATCGGGCGGCACGGTCAGGATCTCTTCGGGTTTGCAACCGTCCAGCCCGCTGGCGAGGATAGCTGCCAGTCCGCGCACGGTGGGGGATTGCGGCGGAATGTCGAAGTGGAAGGTCAGGCCGCCGTCGGGATTTTTCTCCGCGAAGAGGAAGACGGGCGTCATGCACTCGGGCACGGGTTCCATCTTCTCGCGCTCGCCCTTCAGCCACTCGGGCAGCGGCGGCAGGGACTCGGAGTACGCGATCAATGTCTCGACCTTCTCTTCGCGCGCCATGCCCGCGAAGTCGTCCACGATCTCTTGCAGTTTGGAAGGCAGGGGCATGTTATTTCTCGATGGGAGCGTCCACCAGGTTGCCCCATTCGGTCCACGAACCATCATAGTTCTTGACCGTGGGATAGCCCAGCAGGTATTTCAGCACGAACCAGGTCAGCGAGGAGCGCTCCCCGATGCGGCAGTAGGCGATGATCTCGCCCTCGGGCGTGATGCCCTTGCCCTGATACAACGCTGACAACTCCTCCGCCGACTTGAAGGTGCTGTCCGCTTCGTTGACGGCCTGCGACCAGGGGATGCTGACCGCGCCTGGGATGTGTCCGCCGCGGGTGGCGCCCTCCTGCGGATAGTTGGGCATGTGCAGCAGCTCGCCCGTGTATTCCTTCGGCGAGCGGACGTCCACCAGCGGCTTCTTCGCTTCGACCTGCGTGAAGACGTCGGTGCGGAAGGCGCGGATGGACTTGTCGGCTGCCTGCGCCCGATATTGAGTGACGGGGTAAGCAGGCACGTCCTTGACGAGCGGGCGTCCCTCCGCTTCCCATTTGGCGCGCCCGCCGTTCATGATCTTCACGTTCTTGTGGCCGTAATACTCGAACAGCCACAACGCGTAACAGGCGAACCAGTTGGACTTGTCGCCGTAGAAGACCACGGTGGTATCGTTGGCGATGCCCAACTGTGAACAAAGCTGCTCGAACTGTTCCTTCGTCACGAAGTCGCGCCGCAGCGGATGCTGGAGCGTGCTGAACCAGTCCACTTGCGCCGCGCCTGGGATGTGGCCGATTCGATACAGCAGCGGGTCCTCGTCCGATTCGACGATGCGGACCTTGGGGTCGTTCGTGTGCGCAGACACCCAGTCGGTGTCCACGAGGGATTCGGGGTGAGCGTACTTCATGGTTTTTTCCTTTGGTGAGAAATGTGGCTAATTTATAGTAAATTTATTATAAAAATTTACTATATTCGTGTCAAGGCGAAAAAGGTGTGTCGTTGGAATGTTGCGGGCCATCTGAGTTGCCGACATCGTGTCCGCTCCTGCAATAGCCATGACTGGGACCGAAATGCGCTGAATCCACGACCAGGCTGTCGCAGACCGCGCCTGAGGGACCTTCGTTCAGGTGATACAGTGCCACCGTGTTCGCGTCCACGACAAATTCGACCTGGAGAGGTAGAAAGTCCTTCGCGTAGCGGACAATGTTCGAGACGCGCAGTTCGTCGAACAAACCGTAGTAGGAGGGATAGGCTGCGCCTGCGTCATGTTTTTCCGCACCGATAACCAGGAAAGGGTCACTGTTGGGGTAGAGGGTCGCGCGCCCATTACGGTAGCTGATGTCGCCCGCGGGGCCGATGGCGCTGCCGTCCAGGCTCCCATCCACGTAAATAGACATCGCACCCGTGGAACTGCTGCGTGTGACGGCAATGTGATGCCAGACATTGTCGGCGACATTGGTTGCGCCGCACAAGGTATTTGACATGTTCGAGTTGGCTACGCCAAATGCAATCTTCCCGCCATATAAAGAGATGCCATAGTCGCCATAATCGCCGCCGCCGTAGATGTCGCGGTCGAGGATGATGTTGCCGTGGATCCAATCGTCGCCGCCGCCAGCACAGGCTCCACTGGCGTTGTTGGCGCTGTTGGCCTTCATCCAGAACTCAAGCGTGAAGTCCCCGCCCACGTCCACGGCTCTGGCAGGCGCATCCAGCGGAATCTTGACGCGGTCAATGTCGTTGACGCCGTTCCCAAAAAAAGACAGGGAGAAGTTCTCTGTCACAGTGGATGGCAGGCTGAAGTTTTTACCTAGGAAGACTGCCATCTGGTCGCGGGTGACGGGTGTGGACGGGCAGTATTGCAGCGGGCTGGCCACACAGCCGCCCGTGGTGCCTTCGCTGTATAGTTGTTCGATCCAATTTGCGGCCCAGTAATCGCTGGGAACATCAGCGAAGACGCCCGAGGCGGCGGGCGGGATGTGGGCCTCGCCGTATTTGGCGCGTAACAGGAAGACCGCCATCTGGTCGCGGGTGACGGCCCCGTCGGGGCAGTACAACATGGGCGAGGCTGAGCAACCCGTGGTGATGCCTTCGTTGTAGAGTTGTTCGATCCAGGCGGCGGCCCAGTAGTTGGTGGGGACATCGTCGAAGATGCCCGTAGCGGCGGGCGGCGTGTAAGCGGAGCCGTGTTCGCCGCGCAGCAGGAAGACGGCCATCTGGTCGCGGGTGACAGGGGTGGAGGGGCAATACCGCAGCGGATTGGTGGAACAGCCGCCCGTCACGCCGTTGAAGTACAGCCGCTCGATCCAGCCCCAGGACCAATAGGTGGGCGGTACGTCGCCGAAGACCGAGCCGCCGATCTGATAGACCGCGCCGTTCAAATCCACCAGGTACAGTTCGCCCGCCTCATCTTCGCCGAAAGCGGAGATGTTGTACGAGGTATCGGCGACCTGGCTCGAGGTCCAGGCCGAGCCGCTATAGGTTGCGCCCCAGACTGTGCCCGTGCAGAAGTCGCCGTATAGGTACACGCCGTCCAGCGCGGGGTAGCGGCTGCCGCGATAACGGTATCCGCCTGTAACGGAGCAGCCGATGCTGTCGTTCGGACCGTGGTTATATTCCAGCACAGGAAAAGTAAGCGTGCCGTAGGCGGCGCAATTCCTGCTGGTGTTGTAGTCGTGATTGCCCTCGTAACAAGACCAGCCGTAGTTCTGTCCGCCTGCGCTGGCTGCGGGCTGGAAGTCGATCTCCTCCCAATCGCCCTGGCCCACATCCGCGATAAACAGGTCGCCCGTCAGGCGGTCGAAAGAGAAGCGCCAGGGGTTGCGCACGCCGAAGGCCCAGATCTCGTCCGCCACGGCAGGATTACCCACGAACGGATTGCTGGCGGGAATGTAGGGCGCGGAGGCGTTCACGTCCAGCCGCAGGACCTTGCCAAGCAGGGAGGCTGGGTTTTGGGCATAGTTATCGGGGTCGCCGCCGCTGCCGCCGTCGCCCATGCCGACGTAAAGGTAGCCGTCGGGGCCGAATTGGAGTTGTCCGCCGTTGTGGTTGGCGTAGGGTTGGGCGATAACCTTGAGGACGGTCTCGGACGTGTTCGCCACGTTTGGGTCGGCCGAGACGGAATAGCGCGCGATGACCGTGGCCCCGTCCGATTTGCGGGTGTAGTCCACGTAGAAATATCCGTTGGTCTCGTAGTTGGGATGGAATGCCACGCTCAACAATCCGCGCTCGCCGCCATAGGCCACCTTGTTGGAGATGTCTAAAAACGGCGTGGACAGGAGTTGGGCCCCGTTATGGATGAGGATCTGCCCCGTCTGTTGGGTGATGAACAGCCGCCCTGAGTTGTCGCCCGCGTGCGTGACGGCTACGGGAGCGGTTAACCCCGAAGCCAGCAGGTCGAAGCCCAGCGCACCGGGTAGGCTCGCCGCCCGGACC
>CALLJA010000636.1 GCA_938008865.1 uncultured Anaerolineales bacterium | reverse complement strand
CGAAGAACACGCTCCCTCAGAGCGACACAAACTGGACTTTGCTACAGCCATGGCGGAAATTAATCCGCCTATGGGTATAATCGGGGGACATCAAGCGAGATAAAGGAATAGACATGACGATACTGCAAGCATTGATCCTGGGGGTGATCGAGGGGCTGACCGAGTTTCTTCCCGTTTCGAGCACCGCCCATATCCTGATCACCGAGGAGTTGTTGGGCGTTTCGGCCAATGAAACCGCCTTTACCTTCACCGTGCTGGTGCAATTGGGCGCCATTGCCGCCCTGGTGTTGTACTTCTGGAAGGATTTGTGGTCCCTGGCCTTGGCTTTTCTCAAGGGTATCCGCACCCGTAAACCGTTCGAGGACTTCGAGTCCAGGCTGGCCTGGTTGGTGGCGCTGGCCAGCCTGCCCACGCTGGCAGTCGGATACCTGATCCGCAACCTGGTGACGGAACTGTTTACCGATCCGCTGGCGGGCGCGGGCCTGCGCCTGCTGGCGACGGCCGCCCTCCTGACCGCCGCCGAATTGCTATATAAGGCCCAGCGCCCGCTGACGGGTATCACCTGGCTTGATGCCCTGTGGATCGGTCTGGTGCAGGTGCTGACGCTCGTCCCTGGCTCCTCGCGCTCGGGCGCGGCCATCCTGGGCGGCATGACGCGCGGCTTCGACCGTTCGGCGGCCACGCGCTTCGCCTTCCTGATGTCGGTGCCGATCATGTCGGCGGCGGGGCTGTACGAGGCGGCGGGCGCGTTCAACCGCGAGACCGTGGGTTTCCTGCCCATCATTCTGGTCGGGATGGCCGCCGCGGGCGTTTCGGGCTGGTATTCCATCCGCTGGCTGGTCAATTACGTCAGCAGGCGTTCATTGTATCCCTTTGCGATCTATTGTTTTGCGCTTGGCGCCGTCTGTTTCGGCGTGTATTTCATTCGTTGAATTCGAGGCTCTCATGGATATGAAGTTCCTGCTCCAGCAACTGGTCGAGATCGAATCGCCCTCCAGCGACAAGGCCGCTGTGGACCGCGTCGGCGCGCGGGTGGCGGAAGAAGCCCGCAGGCTGGGGGCGCAGGTCGAGGTCATACCCAATGCCGATACGGGCGGCCACATCGTCTTGCGTTTCCCGTCCGCCGACGGTCGCAGCGTGGGCGGCATCCTGCTGCTCTGTCACATGGACACGGTCTTCCCGCTCGGCACGCTCGCGAACATGCCCTTCCGCGAAGCCGATGGAAAACTCTACGGTCCAGGCGTGCTCGACATGAAGGCGGGCATCGTCATCGCGCTGGCGGCGGTCGAATCCGCCCAGGCGCAGGGCTTGAAGCATCCCGTCACCCTGCTGTGTACCTCCGACGAGGAGACGGGCAGCCACACCTCGCGCGCGTTAATCGAACGCCTGGCGCGCGAATCCGCGATGACCTTCGTGCTCGAAGGCGCCATGCCCGATGGCGCGCTCAAGATCTGGCGCAAGGGCGTGGGTGAGTTCAAAGTCCACGTCCAAGGGCGTGCGGCCCATGCAGGCGGCGACCACAAGAATGGGCGCAACGCCATCGAAGAAATGGCGCACCAGGTCCTCGCCATCCAGAAGTTGACCGATTATGAAAAAGGCACCACCGTCAGCGTGGGTGTCATCCAGGGCGGCACGGTCTCGAACGTGGTGCCCGAGGAGGCCTCCATCGAGGTGGACGTGCGCATCCTTCAACCCGAAGAATGGTCCCGTTTGGAAGCCGCCATGCAGTCCCTGCGCCCCGCGCTGGACGGCACGACCATCACCGTGACGGGCTTCCTCAACCGCGGCCCCATGCCCGTCACCGAGACTACGAAAGCCGTCTTTGCCAGGGTCCAGTCGATTGCGGCGGGCCTCGGGATGCAGGTCGGTTCGGGCGGCACGGGCGGCGTCTCGGACGCGAACTTCGTGGCGGCCCTCGGCCTGCCCGTGCTGGATGGGTTGGGCGCGGTCGGCGAAGGCTATCATTCCGAACGCGAGTTCATCCATGCCGCCAGCCTGGAAGAACGCGCCAAATTGCTCTCTGCGTTGATCCAAAACTGGTGACCTTGAAACTGCGACGGCTCCTGCTCGCCTCCCTGTTCTTGTGGATAACCGCCTGTGCCCCCACGCCGACGGCGGCTCCCGTTTCCCAGGCGGATGTCTACGCTTCGGCGGCGGCCGTCCCCTGGCTGACGGAGGCCTTCACCTGCGCCTCGGACTCGAACCTCGTCTTGAATGTAGTCCATGACCCCGCCCAGGCGGACCTGGTCCTGCGCTTGGGCGAACCCGCAGCCCTGACCTCGCCCGCCTTTCAGATCGACGCGGAAGAAATCCTGGTCGTCACGCATCGCGAGAGTCCGCTGCAGAATATGACCCTCGAACAAGTGCAAAGTCTCTTCACGAACGGCGACCCGTCCGTGCAGGTGTGGGTCTATGCTTCGGGCGAAGACGTGCAAGGGGTCTTCGATCAGGCCGTGATGGCGGGGCGTCCTGTCACTTCCTTTGCGCGGCTGGTTTCCTCGCCGCAGGAAATGTCTGATGTGTTGAACACCCAGTCGAACGCGGTCGGCATCCTGCCGCGCCGCTGGCTGGCGGGAAGTCCGCGTTTCATCTATTCGGTCGGAACTGTGCCCGTGCTGGCAGTCACACCGTCCGAGCCGCAGGGTGTATTGAAAAGCCTGGTCGCCTGCCTGCAAAAATAGGTTGATTTAAAAGTAAAATACGGGTTGCGCAATCCGCGCCTGTCCCTTTATCGTTATCCTTGCCAAAGGAGAGAACATGTCCGAGCCGTTCGGTACTTTGACTGCGCTTAGTGCAAGTTTTGGAGGTGAGGTCGTCTGGCGTCCCACGCCTGCGCAAATCGAGCGTGCGCATCTGACTGCGTTCATGCGCCAGCATAGGATTGCTGATTTTAACGAGCTGATGCAGCGTTCCACGCAGGATGTAGCCTGGTTCACGGATGCGGTTTTGAAGTATCTCGACATCCAGTTTTACCAGCCATATTCGCAGGTCGTGGACTTGAGCGAGGGCATCCAGTTTCCCAGGTGGTGCGTGGACGGCAAAATGAACATCGTCCACAATCTACTCGATAAGTATCAGTCCGGTGCGGCGGGGGATCGCCTGGCGATGGTCTGGGAAGGGGAGGAACACGTCATCCGTAATTTCACGTATCGCGAATTGTATGCCATGGTCAACAAGACGGCCAATGCACTGCGCTCGCTCGGATTGGGCAAGGGCGACGCGGTTGGTCTATTCATGCCAATGACGCCCGAGATCGTGATCGCCTTGCTGGCGGTCGCCAAGATCGGGGGGATCATCCTGCCGTTGTTCTCGGGGTACGGCGCGGGCGCGATCGTTTCACGCCTGAACGACGCGGAGGCCAAGGCCCTCTTTGCCGCGGACGGGACCTTCCGCCGCG
>CALLJA010000635.1 GCA_938008865.1 uncultured Anaerolineales bacterium | reverse complement strand
GCAACGCGCATCTGTATCGCGCTGCCCCAAATGTGAGATGAAGAAAGATTTCCAGCAGCGATAAAAATGGCCAATAGATAATTGATCGCCAGCAATAATCCCCAACTCAGGTCCCTTGGGCGAATGAACCTCTGTGTAAAGTAACCGAACAGCAGGAAAACAAAGGATAACCACCAGGTGCTGAAGAAACGCCCGGAAAATTCCTCGTTGTTGAAACCGGGATACTCCCACTGCACAATGACCTTCTGACCCTCCCGGAGTACAGCCACCTCGTAGATCTGGCCCTTTTGCGCGCCTTCAAAAAAACTATGGAGTTTATCGCTTTTAAATGTCTCCCATTCGAGTGGCCCAACGCGCTTTAGGATGTCGTTTTCTCGAAGATCGCCAGATTGCGGTATGAAAACATCCGTCACTTGGCCATTGGACGGATTGAAGTAGAACCCAATATAAGGTGCCTTGACCAGAAGACCATAGGTGTTGAGCAGGACACAAGACCAGACCAGCCCTGTGATCAGCCAGTCGAAGAGCCTGTGTCTTTTGTGGGTAGTGTTTTCCATGCCATGCCACCATGAACGAATTTATGGAAGGAGGTGGTTTGATTATAGCGTAAAACAAAAGATCCCTTTCCGTCCCGCCGCCGTATCTACTTAACCCCAAAAAGGAGTTTCTCATGTCAGCAATGCAAGCTTTTTACGAACAGATTTCCACCAGCAACAGCGCCAGCCCGCTTGCGGCCCTGTCTCGCGCCAGCCGTTCCCAAATCTTGGATGCTACGCGTGACTCCACCTGGATGCTCTGGGATATGTCCCAGGACTAATCTGTAAGCAAGACCGCGTTGGACGGGGAAACCTGTCCAACGCGTATAGGAGATGATACATGGATGTATATCAACAATCACTGGATTTCTTCCTGTCTTTGCCGGTCGTCGCGGGCTGGCAGGATATGCAGGACCTGTACCGACACGCTGCCGTGCGGCGGCCGTCCCATTGGCATTTGCCGCTGCGCGCCTGCCAGGCCGTAGGGGGAAGCCTGGAACAGGCCATTCCCGCCATGACGGCTGTGGCGTGCGCGCACATCGGCATCCTGTTGGTGGACGATATGCTGGATTCTGACCCGCGCGGGGCGCATCATCGCCTGGGCATGCCGCTTGTTTCAGACCTGGCTTGCGCTTTTCAATCTGCGGCATTATCCGCGCTCGAACGGTCAGTGGATGATGTAACTATACGCGGAGAGGCCGCCTTCCGCTTCAATGCAATGTTTCTTTCCACGGCCTGGGGACAATTTCTGGATGTCCATTTGCCTTCGGATGAAGAGGAGTATTGGCGGGTGGCGTGCGCTAAAAGTTCCCCATTCTTTGGCACATCGTTATACCTGGGCGCTTTGGCTGGCGGATCTTCCTTGCGGGTGGCCATGGAAATGGACCGCCTGGGATGTGTGTATGGCGAGACGGTCCAGGTGCATGATGACTTGCACGACGCCATGGAAATGCCAGCCAACCCAGATTGGTTGCAAGGCCGCCGCTCTCTGCCGATCCTGTTTGCTGCGCTGGTCAGGCACCCGCACCAGGCACGGTTCCTCGAATTATTGAGCCGGGTTGAGGCTCCCGAAGTCCTGCAAGAAGCCCAGGAGATCCTAATCTGCTGCGGAGCGGTCAGTTATTGCGTCAATCACATCCTGTTGCGTAGCCAGAATGCGCAGCAGATACTGGCAGGACTGCCCCTGACTGACCGTGAGCCGCTGGCGACCCTGATGGAGGAGGTGACTGCCCCCGTTCAGACGCTCTTGGCAAATTGTCAGGGTTGATTCGATTTTTCTTTCTTTTTGGGAATGGGTAGGGTGGCATCGGCCGTGTCGCCGGGAATGATTCCCATCTGACGGCTCTTGGCAATGGCAGCCGCGCGCGTGTTGACGCCTAATTTGAGGTAAGCGCCCGAGAGCAGATTCCTCACTGTTGAATTAGCCACCCGCATCTTTTCCGCCAACTCGTAAGTTGTGTTGTTGGGGTAGGCCGCCGAAAGCGATATGATTTCTCTCTGACGGGCAGATAGGACAATTTCTTCATCGCCTTCGGAGGATTTGAATAAGTTTTTACGCACTCGTTCGCTTAAGTAAACCCCCCCGCTTGCTACTAATAGAATGATGCTTCCCAATTCCTGAATGGCCTGGCTGTCGTCCTTGATAATGTAGCCGCTTGCCCCCGCTTCCATGACCGCCCTGACCAGGCTGCGCTCGCTGTGCATGCTGATCATGAGAATGTCGATGTCTGGATATTGTTGCAGCAGGCTGGGCACCATGTGCAAGACGGGATAATGGTTTGGATTTTCTGCGGATGTCGGAACGTTGACGTCCAATAATAAAACATCTGTTGGGTGAGACTTCAGGGTTGGTTCGATATCTTCCCCGTAACTGACGGCAGCCACGACTTCGACTCGCGGAAAATTGTGCAGGCGGAAACGATACCCGTCTACAATGCTTTGATGATCGTCCACGATTGTCACGCGTATTTTTTCTTTAGGCATGGCCCGCTCCTTTTTGAACTTAGCCCAAGAGTAGCAAAAAAAGAGAAATCTGGCAAGTGTTAAAGTACAAATGCCTATATGGCCTGCTCATCTGCCTATTCAACCAAGCGTGGTTTTTATATAAAATTGTCATAGTTTATTAGATGTTTTGTTACATGGAATTATGGGGCCTGGTGGACGGGGGTTCAGGGGGGATGGAACTTTTTTAGGCGGACGCATTGCGCGTCCGCCTTTCTCTTATATTCCTCCAATCCCGCCATGCTATAATTCCGACCGAAAGGTTCAGGAATGCTAAAAAA
>CALLJA010000634.1 GCA_938008865.1 uncultured Anaerolineales bacterium | reverse complement strand
GGGGCTACGAGACCCTGATCGGCGAGCAGGGACTGCGCCTCTCGGGCGGCGAGCGCCAGCGCCTGGCCATCGCGCGCGCCATCCTGAAGGACGCGCCCATCCTGATCCTCGACGAGCCGACCGCCAACCTCGATCCGCTGACCGAGCAGCAGGTCCTCGAAACCCTCTTCGACCTGATGGAGCACAAGACCTCCCTGCTTATCACACATCGCCTGGTCGGTTTGGAAAACGTGGACGAAATCCTGGTGATGAACCACGGCCAGATCGTGGAGCGCGGCACCCACGCCGAATTGATGCAGGCCGACAGCCTCTACCGCCGCCTGTGGGACCTGCAACACCGCATCCTCGATGAAGAGTGACCAGAACTTGGAAGTCTGCGCGACTTCCAAGTTCTTTCAAGATGCCCGCTTGCACCGCCTGAACGAACATGCTATAATGCGGTCGACTTCCCCGCCGCTTTACAGTTAAGACCGCGCGAACTGCCACGGATATTCAACCGGCGCAGGTTGCGCACCATGCCGACTTGAAAAAATACCCATTCATCCCAACCTCATAAGGAAACTTCCCAGCCCGTGTTCCATGCGGCTGGCGATTCATTTTTCCCAAATCCCCCCAAAGAGAAAAACATGAAAATACTAGAACTGGAAAACGAACCCCTTTCAAAATTACGCGCGATGGCAAAGGAGTTCAACATACCCAATGCCACCCGTTTGAAGAAAGAGGCGCTCGCGATGCTCATCCGCGAGGCCGAGGCGCAAAGGCAGGGCATCGAATTGCGCGGCGGTGTGCTCGAGATCATGAGCGAAGGCATCGGGTTCTTGAGAGCCAACACCTATAAGGTCAGCGATCAGGATGTGTACGTCTCACAGGCGCAGTTGCGAAGATACGATCTCAGGGCAGGCGATCTGGTCATTGGTCAAGTCAGACCCCCTCGTGAAAGCGAACGCCATTATGGATTATTGAAAGTCGAATCGGTCAACGGCCTGGACCCAGAAGAGGCCGCCCGCCGTCCGATGTTCGAAAACCTCACCCCGATCTTCCCCGACAAACGTTTCGACCTGGAAACCACCCACGACACCCTGGCCCCGCGCTTGATCAACCTGGTGGCCCCCATCGGACGCGGCCAGCGCGGATTGATCGTTTCGCCGCCCAAGGCGGGCAAGACCACCATCCTCAAACAGATCGCGAACTCGATCTCGACCAAATACCCCGACGTACACCTGATGGTGGCGCTGATCGGCGAACGCCCCGAGGAAGTCACCGACATGGACCGCTCGGTGGATGCCGAGGTCATTGCCTCGACCTTCGACGAACCCGTCACATCCCACGTCCGCACCGCCGAAATCGCATTAGACCGGGCTAAGAGACTCGTGGAGATCGGCCGCCATGTGGTAATCTTGATGGACTCCATCACCCGTCTGGCGCGCGCCTACAACCTCGTGGTCAATCCCTCGGGCCGCACACTCTCGGGCGGTATGGACCCCTCGGCGCTCTACCCGCCCAAGAAGTTCTTCGGCGCAGCTCGCAACATCGAAGAAGGCGGCTCGCTCACCATCATTGCCACCTGCCTTGTAGACACGGGCTCCCGCCTTGATGACGTGGTCTACGAAGAGTTCAAGGGCACGGGTAACATGGAATTGATGCTCTCCCGCAAACTGCAGGAGCGCCGCATCTTCCCCGCCGTAGACATCGAGCGCTCGTCCACCCGCCGCGAGGACCTGCTGCTGGGTCCCGATATCCTGGCCAAGGTCTGGCTGATGCGCCGCATGTTCATCCAGATGATCTCGCCGCCGCCCGCCGGGGCCGGCATGGACAACTCAGTGGCCATGGAAGCCATTGTCCAGCGTCTCGACCGCGCCAGGAACAACCAGGAGTTCCTCGAAAACCTCGACCGATAAAATGAACAAAGTTCTCGACCCGATCAAGAGTTTCCTCGGCCGTTTCCGCCAACCACAAGGCGAAGCCGCGCCGCGCCAAAAAATGGACCGCTTCACGCTGGTCAGTTGGGGCGTGACGTGGGTGATCGTGCTGGCGGCGCTCGGCTTCGCCTTCTGGAAGACCCAGGGCAGCAGCGCGGCAGCTACCACGGTCCTGCCCACTGCGCCGCCAGACGCCGCGCAGCCCAATGTGGCACTCCCGGCCCCGGTCATATCGGGCGGGACGTCGGCCATCGACCGCTCGCTGCAACTCAAGACCCTCATCCCCGAGCGCCCGCGCTACGCGCCAATTGTCTATCGCGTCTCCAGCGGAGACGCGATGTTGGCTATTGCCGACCGCTACCAGATCAAGGCCGAGACCCTTTATTACGTCAATAACGAACTGGAAGACAACCCACACAACCTGCGTCCGGGCATGGAGTTGACCATCCCGCCGGTTGACGGTCTGTACTACGAGTGGAAGGAAGGCGACACACTCGAAGCCGTGTCCGCCAAATACAACGCCAAACCCGAAGACATTCTAAACTTCCCCGCCAACAACCTCGACCTGACCGATCCTAAAATCGAACCTGGCGCGAAGATCATGATCCCTGGTGGCTCACGCGAACTCGCCAACTGGGAAAAACAACTGCCCACAGGCAGCAGTTCCAACAACGCCTGCGGCGGCGGCCCGGTCGATACCAGCCTGGGCTGGCCCGCCGATGCCCATAGCCTCTCGGGCAACCCCTATGGTCCCGGGCATCTTGGCATCGACATCACCGCGCCCGAAGGTGCAAATGTGTACGCGGCCGGCGCGGGCGTCGTCACCATGGCGCAGGGCGGCTGGAACTACGGCTACGGCAATGTGGTGCAAGTGGACCACGGCAACGGCTGGGTCACGGTCTACGCCCACTTGAGCGTGATCTACGTCAGCACGTGCATGACCGTGGGTCAGGGCACAGTGGTGGGCCTGGC
>CALLJA010000633.1 GCA_938008865.1 uncultured Anaerolineales bacterium | reverse complement strand
AGCGCAGGCCATTGGCGGCCTCATCCCGCCCTTCAAGCGCGGAGAGCGCTTCCGCAAAAAGAGCAATACCCTCTGCAAACCAACTTTGCACGCTGAAGAAACCATGCAGCACGCCCGCCGTCTGCTCCAGGGCGGGCAGGTCTCCCGAGCGTGCGGCCTGTCCCCAGGCTAGGCGCAGGTTATCCAACTCGGGATGGATCGCCGCGCGCTGTTCGGGTGACTCTCCGTCGCCCAGGGCGGCCAGGAAATCCAGGTAATGGGCAGTATGCCGCGCGAAGGCCGCCTCTTGCGCTTCGGGCAGGGCGGACAATTTCTCGGCCGCGTACTGGCGCAACAGCGGATGGATGTCACAGCGCTCATCGGGTCCACGCTGGATCAGGGACTGGTCAGACAGGTCGGCCAGGGGCGTCCAGCCGTCGGCAGATTCACCCAGGACGGCTTCCGCCGCTGCGGGGGTGAATCCGCCGCGAAAGGCAGAGAGTTGGGCAAAGGCTATCTGTTCCCGTTCCGAAAGCAAGTTCCACGAATGTTCGAAGACAGCCCGCAGGCTGCGGTGGGCCTCGGGCGCATCGCGATAGAGCGTGGACAGGAAATCCAGGTCCCGTTCGATCTGCGCGGCGATCTGGGCGCAGGTATGATGCCGCACCCAGGCCGAAGCCAGTTCGAGGGCCAGGGGCGCGCCGTCCACCAGGCGGCAGATGCGCGCGGCCTCAGCAGATTCAGCGGGCGTGAGGGCAAAGCCGCGCTGCACGCGCCTGGCATGTTGTACGAACAGCGACATCGCACCCGAAGACTCAGGACGGTGCGCGTCGGCGACGGGCAGGTCCAGGCCGCGCAGGTCGAAGATGGTTTCATCGTAGAGATTGAGCCGTTCGCGCGAAGTGATCAGCAGCCTGAGCCCAGGCGCCTGGCGCAATAATTCGACTACAAAGGCCAGGGCGCGGCCTGCTTCATCCATCAAATGCTCGAAGTTATCGAGGATCAACAGCATCTCGCGCTCGCGCAGGTGGTCGAACAGTTGGCTCTGGGGCGAATCCGTGCCGTGGAAGGTAAAGCCGATACTTTCGGCCACCCGCATGGGCAGAGACTCGGCATTTTCCACAGCAGCCAGCGGCACGAAAAATACGCCATGCAGGAATTGTCCCGGGACGCGCTCCACAAGGGCGCGGGCAGCCTCGACTGCCAGGCGTGTCTTGCCGATACCGCCCGGTCCCGTGAGGGTCAGCAGGCGGGCGCAAGAGGACAGGGATAACGCAAGGTCCGCAATCTCCTCTTCGCGGCCCACAAAGGGCGTGGCAAAAGCGGGCAATCGGACGGCAGGCGGAAAATCCAGGCGCTGAATGCGTCGGAGCAGGTCAGTGGTGGCAGAAGCAGGAACCACCCCCAAGTCAGCGCCCAGTTTTTGCTTGAGAGTCTGGTAGGTTTGCAAGGCGGCGGCGCGTTGTCCTGTGCGCAGCAGCGACCACATCAGGGTGCGGCAGGCATCCTCGTCGTAAGGGTCGAGGCGCTGCCAACGCAGAGC
>CALLJA010000632.1 GCA_938008865.1 uncultured Anaerolineales bacterium | reverse complement strand
GCGGATCCACTCGTCGCTTTCCTGCTGGATGACCTCGCCGCCCTTCCGCACGATGGCCCAGGCCACGCCACCGCCGTGGGCCAGATGTTCGTTGGCCGCGTTGACGATGGCGTCCACCTGCTCGGCGGTCAGGTCGCCTTGCACCAATTGGGCGGTTTGGCCTGTGGGCAGGCTGTGTTCGACCAGGACGGTGTTCATGCAAATATTTTACCCCGTTAAAAACGTAGAGCGAGATTCACATCTCGCTCTACAATTCGGTTCTGTTTTCTTACTTGGCCTGCGCCACGATTTTGGCGAAGGCGTTCGGGTCGCGCACGGCGATGTCAGCCAGCATCTTGCGATTGAGGATGATGTTCGCCTTCTTGAGCGCGGCCACCAGGCGGCTATAGGTGGTGCCGTTCAGGCGGGCCGCGGCGTTGATACGCGCGATCCACAGCTTGCGAAGATCACGCTTGCGAACGCGGCGGTCGCGGGTGGCGTACCACAGGCTCTTGAGCATGGCCTCATTGGCGCGTTTGAACAAAAAGTGCTTCGCGCCGCGCTGGCCTTTGGTGATCTTCAAAACTTTCTTGTGACGAAGGTGCCCTTGCGGGCCTCCCTTAACACGTGCCATTTCTTAACCTCCTGCGGTCCTGCGGGCGTCGGCGGGTTGCGCCAGTTGTGTACACCCGAAAGCCGCAAATCTTGCGAATACGATGCTCGGAAGGTTAACCTTCCATGTTGGGCGCAAGGCGTTTGACGCGCTTAATGATGCTGCGACCCTTGACGGTCTGCATCTCGCTCAATTCGCCCTTGGTGCGCTTCGAAGTGTTGCGGCGCAGATGGCTCTTGCCGCCTTTGGTGCGCACGAGTTTACCAGCTCCCGTCAGGCGGAACCGCTTGGAGGTGGCCTTGTGGGTCTTCAGCTTGGTTTTTCCAGCTTTTGCTTTGCGAGGCATGGCTGATTGCTCCTTTCTGACAAAATGAACCGCGGGATGCGTACTTCCCGCGGACGATCAACATCCTGGGTCTTGCTTCCGTTTTTCGGATCAGGCTTCAGCTTCCGCCTCGCCCTTTTCCTTCTTCTTGGCCCCGCCCTTGCCGGGCGCCAGCACCACGAGCATCGTGCGGCCTTCCATTTGCGGCGGGGCTTCGATCACCGCCACGTCCGAGAGGGCATGGGCGATCTCTTTCAAGTCTTCCAGCGCAATCTCTGGATAGTCCATCTCGCGTCCGCGGAACTTGACGGTGACGCGCACCTTGTGGCCCTGGTTGAGCCAGCGGCGGGCGTCGTCAACCTTGAAGTCGCGGTGGGCCTCGTTGGTCTTCGGGCGCAGACGAATCTCCTTGACCTCGATCTTGGTCTGCGATTTGCGGGCCTCGCGTTCCTTCTTGGCGCGTTCGTAGATAAACTTGCCGAAGTCCATCACGCGGCAGACGGGCGGCGTGGCGTTCGGCGAGACCTCCACCAGATCCAGTTCGGCGTCGCGCGCAATCTGCAGGGCCTGGCGGATGGGGACCACTCCTACGTTCCCGCCATCGGGCCCAATCAGGCGGACCTCGGGAACGCGAATGCCCTCATTAACTCGAAAATCGTTGGCGCTGATAAGCTTCTCCTCGTTATCAAAAACGGACGACCAGCGCAAGGCTGGTTTTTAGCGGGCGAATGATACCATACCCGGTGGGGAATCGTCAACGAATAGTAGGTTTCGGAGGGCTTCTTCTGTTGTATGATTGCTCGCCACAGGAGGTTTTATGCGCCAAAAGCCCTTTCTGCTGAATGTCCTGACCCTGGCAGCCCTGATTTTAACCACATTCGGGTCCTATCGCCTAGGGAAGGCGTTGCTCCCGCCCCTGCCGCAGGTGAACGGCCTGCCTGCCCTTTCGTCCTTGGACCTGCCGCCACAGACTCAGAATGGTATCACGGCCAGCCTGCAGGGATATTACGCCGACGCGACTCGTTTTGTCTTTCGAGTCCGTTTGACGGGATCCAGTGCCATGCTGAGCCAGGTACAACTTCTGGGTAGGGACGGAAACTTTGTCAACGCGAGTGCATCGTATGGCCCGGCCGAGGACCTCTCCACCTATCTGCTGGACTTTGGCCTGACCGCGCCGCTGACAGCGGAACATTTCAACGGCAGCCTGGATTTTACGGTCGTAAAATCCAGCGAAGATGTTGAACCTCTCGCCCATTTCAATTTCAAGCTCAATGTCCCTATTCGTCCCGCGCTGATTTTCGAGCCGAAACGCAGCTACCAATCTGTCAATGGCATGAAGATGCTTTTGGACCGCGTGGTGGTCTCGCCATCTTCGACATTGGTGTTTTTGTGTTACACCAAACCCGATGACGGAGACTGGGGAGTCGGCAGCGAAACTTCTTTGGAGCTCGAAGGTCAGCGGGCGCAGATGATGTCTTACAGCCTCCTGTCCGATACGGACTACAACGCCGGCGACAAAGGCGGGGAGCCTGGCTGGACTCCGCCTGTCAGCATGGGACGATGCGTCGAGCTGGGATTCGCTATTGGCTCTGCAAATCCGCATTCGCTTAAGTTGACCGTCCCGTCTTTGGAGCAATCCATGCCCGAGGTGATTCCCGAAGATAGATTGCGGGTAGCCCTCAAGCAACTTAGGGACTGGGAAAGTATTGAAATGGAATGGCGTGCTGTGGATCACGGTACCCAGGTTGAATACAAAAAACTGCCTGCGGGGATGACGGAGCAGCAGGCCTATCGCAAATTCGTCGAGGCATTGGGATATGTATATTATGGCCAATGGACCTTCGACGTGCAGCTAAGTCCTGAAGGCGAATCCGTGCCCCGCTTCACCACCTCAACCTATGGCATGCCTCCATCGATTCCGTTTCCCGAAACAAAGCCAAAGGTGGCTGTCAGCCTTTCGGACATGATCTACACTTTTGCCATCAGCCCGGATCAAAAGGGGATCGCAATTGCAACGTCACAAGGTGTATTTTTATACGACTTGAATTCTTATGAAATGTTCCGTGAAGTGAGCCAGTTGAGAGGAGTCTTCAGTATTGCCTGGTCACCGGATGGGACAAAACTGGGAGTGGGCAACCTGCCCGACCATGCGTTCGGGGGAAGTTTGTCGCGCGTCATTGTCTGGGATACAACTACCTGGGAAACGGTATTTACTTGGGAAAGTAGGGAGGAAGCCAACTCTCCCTTTGGTGGGTTGGCCTGGTCGCCTGACAGCCAAACGCTTGCCTTTGCCCTTCTCGACCGCCGTCTATTGGTCGTGGATATCGAAAGCGGGAAGGTGATTTCCGAGCAAACCAATTTCCTTCAGCCTCCCCAGGACATCACCTGGTCGCCTGACGGCTCGCGCCTGATCGCGACGGGCGATCTGGGGTATGGCATCCGCCGCTGGCGCGTGGACACAGGCGAATCCGTTCACCTGTACGACCCGCGCGCGGGCGCATCGGCCATCCAACTGGCCTGGTCGCCCGACGGAAAGCGTATCGCCTCGGGCCATGCCGACGGAACGGTATGCTTCTGGACGGTTGCCACCAATGCTTGTGATGGGTTGATCTATGCCCACCAGAACCAGGTTCCCAGCCTGGCCTGGTCGCCCGATGGAAAACAGCTTGCCACAGGCGGCGGTGTGATTCGGATTTGGGATACCGCCACTGGACGCCTGCTTACATCCTTCGGCCAACAGGAGAATGCTCTCTACATCCACCTGGAATGGCTAGATGCCCACACCCTGGTCTCCCTGGAAGCAGGCTATGCGGACAAGGCTTCCACCACCATCCGTTTCTGGGATGTGGATACGGGCCAGATCTTATATGAGTTTCAAGGGACAGGCGGCACGTTTGGGCAATAAGTTGAGGCTGGCGGAGTACAATCTCCGCCAGTTTTTGTACCCAACCTTTTGACGTGTCATCGGATATATAACGTAGACAACGTGGACGAAAAACAGGCGATCCAACGACTCAAGAACGGCGATATCAGCGGACTGGAATTTCTGGTCGCGTGCCATCAGGTGAAGGCTGTGCGCACAGCGTACCTGATCACGCGCGACCTGGGTCTGGCCGAGGACATCGTGCAGGATTCCTTCCTGCAGGCCTTCCGTTCCATACGCGGCTTCGATGCGACGCGTCCGTTCGAGCCGTGGTTCCTGCGCAGCGTGGTCAACGCTTCAGTGAAGACCATGCAAAGGTCGGCGAGGCAGGTTCAGGTCGGGGACGAATCGGATGAAGCTCGTTTGGCGGAACTGGCCCAAAGGGTTGAGTCGGTCGAAGTGCAGGTGGAGTCCATCGAAGTCCAGAAACAGATCTGGGATGCCATGCAAAAATTATCGCCGCGACAAAGAGCGGTGGTCGTTCAAAGATATTTCCTTGAGATGAGTGAGAAGGAAATGGCAGAGGCGGCAGGTTCGGCGGTGGGGACGGTCAAGTGGATGTTGAACGCGGCGCGGGAACGATTGCGCGGCCTGCTTTCGGAAAGGAGCGAAGGATGAACGAGAAACGCATGAAGGATGCATTGGAATCCATCGCTCGGCGTGGCGTCCCGGAGAATACCAATTTGTGGCCTGAGCTTGCGGCCAGACTTGAAAGGAAATCTCCGATGACTACTTTACGTTCCCGACCTTTTCTGGCGATGTTGATTGCACTGGTTGTTGTGCTTGCGCTGAGCGGCGTAGCCTATGCGCTCGGGCGGGCGCTGGGGTATATCCCTGGTGTGGGAATGGTGAATCAAAGCCTGCCCATACGCATTTTGCCTGAGCCTGTTGTTGCTGAAAAGGACGGGCTGACCGTTACTGTTTCCACGCTTGTGGCCGATTCCGAACGCACTTTCGTTGCCTATCGCATAGATGGCATCATTGTGCCAGAGAGGCCTCCGCTGACGTGTGATTCTGTGCTGCCCTCCCTGCAACTCCCGGATGGTTCCGTATTGGATATGCTGACAGATGATTATGGTGGCGGGGTGGGGGGAGAGGTGGGTACCGTTCTGAAATTGGATCAAAGCGTGACTTATGCGTCGATCCCGTCTGATGTGAACACCGTCACGTTGACTTTTGCCTGCATTTTGCCCGAAGGGCGTGGACCTGAAAACTGGCAGATCGCACTTGGATTGTCTCCCGCGCCGGTAAATTATGCAACGCCAGGTGTCGAAATCGGCGCGACCTTCGTCTCTTCCTACCCTTCGATCCAGACAAGACCAACGCCCACCTGGGATCCGCAGATCACACCCAACCCGGCCATGCCAACTTTTGCGCCTCGATCTGGGTTATATCTTGAAAAGGTGATTGAACTGCCAGGTTCATATGTTTTGGTTGGCAACTTTACCGATGCGCAGGAATTGCCTGGGCCGGTGGAATTCAACCTGGACCCCAACGCTGACCTGCCGCACATCGAAGATGGGTTGGGCAATCCCGTCGCTTTCAAGGTGCGCGCGGATTTGCAGCCAGAGATGGGATGGGGTGCCCGTTACTGGGCCTTTGAGATCGCGAAGCCCATTCACGGGCCCCTGACCATCACTTTGGATCAGGTCAATATCGCGGTAACTGATACAACCCAATTTACCTTCGAAGCAGGGCTGAATCCGCAAGCGGGACAAAAGTGGGAGATTGATCTCCCTGTGCGCCTGCGCGGTTATGAGTATGTCATCGATTCAGTGGAAGCCATCGAGAGCGGTTATCTCTTCAAATATCACTCTGGTAGTGACGCGCCAGAAGGTGTGGGATTGTTCATCAATATTCTGGGCGTTTCACCCGACCAGCAAAACAACATGCAGGCTAATAGTACGCTCGTCAACCAGGGGAAAACGGTGGTATACGCCGACAATATTGTCTATCCGCCGCCGCTTCCGACCGGGGTGCTTACCGTGGAATTGAGTTTGACTGAGTCGGTCCTACTTCACGGCCCCTGGACGTTGACCTGGTCGCCGCCCGAAAATCCATGATCGGTAACAAAAACAGGCGGAGGATTTTCCTCCGCCTGTTTTCTTTTGGCGATTCGATTACAGTTCCTTCGCTCTGCGCGCGATGCGATCCTTTGCCCTGGCAATGAAATCGTCCAGCGCGATGTTGTTCTGCTGGCTGCCGTCGCGGGCGCGCAGCGAGACGAGTCCCGCCGCCATTTCATTGGCGCCGACCACCAGCATGTACGGGACCTTCATCAATTGCGCCTGACGGATCTTGGCATTCATGCGCTCAGAACTCATGTCCGCACTGACGCGGATTCCCTCCGCCCGCAATTGGGCCGCGATCTGGGCAGCGTAGTCGTTCTGACCGTCCGTGATCGGGATGACGCGCACCTGCTCGGGGCACAGCCAGACAGGGAAAGCGCCCGCATAGTGCTCGATCAAGAAGCCGATCATGCGTTCGTGCGTGGAGAGCGGGGCACGATGGATGCACAGCGGAATCTCGTCCGCGCCTTCCTTGTTGACGAATTTCAGGTCGAAGCGTTCGGGCACGGCGAAGTCCACCTGGTTCGTCGCCAGCGTGAACTCGCGTCCGATGGCCGACCAGATCTGGACGTCGATCTTGGGGCCGTAGAAGGCGGCCTCGTTCTGGACTTCCACGAAGGGCACCTTGCCGTTCGTCATCGCGCGGCGCACCATGTCTTCCGTCTTGATCCACAGACGCTCGTTGTCCACGTATTTCTTGCCGAGGCCAGCCTTGCCGTGCAGCGACAGGCGCATGACGTATTTGTCGATGCCGAAGATGTCGAAGTACTTGTTGTACAGGTCGATCACGCCCATGAACTCCTGCTCGAATTGTTCCTC
>CALLJA010000631.1 GCA_938008865.1 uncultured Anaerolineales bacterium | reverse complement strand
AAGATGGCGTAGATGATGATGATCGGCACGATGGTGGCCGCCAGACCGAGGTAGATCGCGCCGTATTCCGTGCGGTACACGTCACCGCGCAGGGTTTGGACCAGCATCGGAAGCGTATATTTCTCGATGGAAGTAATTATGATAAAGGCGTTGAAGAAGTTGTTCCACGAGGTCACGAAGGCAAAGATACCCATGGTGGCCGCGCCTGGCACCGCCAACGGCATGATGATCATATGGAAGATGCCCAACTCGCTGGCGCCGTCGATGCGGGCCGCATCGATCAGGTCCTGGATCAGCATCGACTCGAGATATTGCTTCCCGAAGAAGACTGCGCCTGCGTTGGCTATCAATGGCAGGATCAAGGCCGCATAGTTGTCGGTCAGCCCTAGCATGGACATGAAGCGATAGAAACCGACGATGGACAACTGCATGGGGATCATCACCAGCACGATGATGAAGTTGGAGAACAACTTCCTGCCGGGGAAATCATACACCACCAGACCATAGGCCGTCAGCAATGAGAAATACACTGTAACCACAGTTGAGGCAACCGCCAGAAAAATACTATTGCCAAAGCCGCGCGGCAAGTTCAAGCCTTTGCTGAGCAACAGGCGGTAATTCTCGATCAAATGAGAACTGGGGATCAGGCTGATGCCCTGTTGAATCTCGGTGGTGGAACGAGTGGAGTTCACGATCAGGATCCAGATCGGGACAATAATCAGAATCAACAGGAAGAACAGCAGAAGATACGAAAGAACGCGCAGGACATAGGTACTTAATCTATAAGATGACATTACGCCGCCTTTTCCATGTTCTTGACCGAGGTCAATTTCTTCGCAGGTTTCTTCTCCACGTTGTCGCGGTCACGCAGGAAGTAGAAGATACCCAGAGCGCACAGGCTGGTCATAATGAAGATCAGCACGCCCACAGAGGAAGCCGCACCAATATGTCCCTTGCTGCTGGCAAACTTCATGTACATCAGGATGTTATTGGTCTGGATAGAGCTTTGCGGCGAGCCGCGTCCATCGGTCAACAGGAAGGGGATGTCGAACATCTGCATGCCGCCCACCAACGACGTGACAAAGACGTAGATCAGGATGGGCCGCAGGAACGGAAGGGTAATCCGTCGGAACATTTGCCAACCATTGGCCCCGTCCACCATGGCCGCTTCATATAACTGGATCGGGATGGAGGTCATACCCGCCATGACGATGATGATCGTCTGCCCGAACCAGGTCCACCACTGAATGAAAATCACCAGGCCGCGCATCACCCCCACCGACTCCAAAAACCGCATGGCCTCGCTCAGGAATCCCGCCCTCACCAGCAATTGATTGACCGGACCATAATAAGCAAAAAATGCATTGAATAAGGCCGCCACGGCAGCAGGCATCAACAAGTTGGGCAGGAAGAACAAGGCCCGCCACACCCCCACCGCCTTGATCTTGAGGCGGACGTTTGTAAACATCACAGATAATAGCAACGCAACGCCGATCTGGGGCAGGAAGTTCAGAATCCAGAGCAGCCAGGTATTCCTCACAGCCCGCATAAACACTTCATCAGCGAACAAACGCTGGAAGTTGCCGAGCCCAATAAAATGACTCTTGCCCGACATCAACGTGGCATCCGTGAAACTCAACGTGAGGGTATTGACAACCGGGTACAGGCCAAAGACCAGGAATCCAATGATGAATGGCGCAAGGAAAAAATACCCTGTGGATGCCTTCTTGAGTTTAGCAAAATTCATGTTGCCTCCGATAAGGTGGAGATGAAATCGAGGACGGAACCCCATGGGATTGGGACGGCGCATCCGCGCCGTCCCAATCATTCAGGAGATTACTTCACAGGGGGTTCGGGGATGATCAGATCGGGGAATTCGTTGCGGACCGCGTCCAACCAAGCAGCCCACATTTCCGCTTCGGTCATGGTGCCGCTCAGGTAAGCCGCCAGCGGGTCATTGAGAGCGCGCTGAATGGCATCGTCAGAGCCCGTGAGCAGGGCGCCGTTGACGCTCGGGGCGGCCAGGGCGAACGCACCGTAGGAGTTCTCACCGCCGAGGAAGTCGGACAGCGTGGACTTATCGAAGCTGCTGGTGATCTTCTCAACCACGAGTTGGCTGGAGACGAAGTCGCCTGCGGCCTGTGCCTGATCATCAGGCGTGGTCGGGTCGATGGCCTTGAGGTACTCGTTGGTGTACACGCCGGTCGCCCAGTTGGTCAGGTTCTCTTCATCGAGCGCCACGAACTTGACGAATTCCTTCGCCAGTTCGGAGTTCGGGCTGCCTTCGAGAACGCCGACCCAGGTGCCGCCCCACTGATAGGACATCGGGCCGTTGACCATACCCCAGTCACCGACGGTACCTTCGCCGCCGTCCTTGGGCGTAGAGTTGGGGCTCAGCACGTAGGGCAGACCCCAGGTGGGCAGGAAGTAGCTGAAGACCTTCTTCGGGGTGCCGTTGGCATCCTTCAGGGTGTCATTCATGCCCGCGAACCAACCCTCGGTCCACTGCGTGGCGCCCGACTCGTAGCCGTTGTCACGCATCATCTTCGCAAAGCGGACGTATTCGACGATCTTCGGGTCGATGACCAGTTCACCGTCCACGACCCACGGCTGAGCGCGGTTGGCGAGGAAGGGGGTGAACAGTTCAGCGCCGGTACCGACGGTGTAGTAGTCGCCCGTGCCGCATTCCTTGATCTTGGCAGCGGTCTCGACGAACTTGTCCATGTCCGCGACCATGGCCTGCACCTGCTCGGGATCATCGGTGCCGAGGCATTCCTTGGCAATGCTGCGGCGATAGAAGAACGCGCCCGGGGTGGCCTGGTAGGAGAAGGCCTTGGTCACGCCCTCATACGTGCCCACTTGCACGACGGCCGGGTAGGTCTTGAGTTCTTCGGTCAACGGGACCAGGTCGTTCAGGTTCGCCAACAGGTCCGATTCGACCCATTCCTTCACGAAAGCGGCTTCGAGCGCCACCACATCCGGGGAATCTGCGGTGCCAGAGGCGGCCTTCACCTTGGTCTGGTATTCGCCGTTGGTCATCGGGATCATGGTATACACGACCTTCACCTTGGGGTGCTTGCCCTGGAAGGCAATGGCCATGGTGCGGATCTCATTGGTGAAGGACCACACGTTCAGGGTGCCTTCGAGTTCAGCCGCAGGCGCGTCGGTGGCGGCGGGGGCTTCGGTTACGGCGGGAGCTTCGTTCCCGGCAGGGACTTCCGTCGCAGCGGGGGCCGCGGGGGTGGTTCCACAGGCTGCCAAAAGCATGCTGGCGATGACCAGCAGGCTCAAAACGTACAACACTGACTTGCGCATGTTCTTCTCCTACAGATTATTTTTGAATCGGGTATACTGTTTTTCGTGTGGAGAGATCTCCGCACGATTGCGCAGGTCTTCCTTTTGTCTGTCAGGGCGAAGAGAAGACCTGCCTTTCTTTAAAAATTGGGATTGCGAACCACCTCCTTTCTTTTCTCGGTAACGATACCGGGAGATGTAAAAAAAAGAGACCCCAGGTTTTATCCGTCAGGAACGGCCTTCGGGCGGTGGCGCACACGAACTGCGCTCCACCAACTGGGTCGGCATCTTGTGGATCATTTCTTCGATGGGCTCATTCGCGATCAGGCGCAGGAGCATCCGTATGGCCGCGTAACCCATATCAGCCAGGCGCTGGTCGATGGTCGTCAACCCCAGGTATTTGGCTTCGGAGATATTGTCGAACCCCATCACCGACAGGTCCTGCGGGATGCGCACGCCTCGCTCTTCGGCGGCCTGGAACACGCCGATGGCCGATTGGTCGTTGGCGGCGAAGATGGCTGTGGGCGGGTTATCCATGGAGAGCAATTGCAGGCCGCGTTCACGCCCGCCAGGGGTGGTGAAGTCACCGGGCAGGATCAGGCTCTCGTCTACATCGAGCCCGGCTTCGGTTAGGGCGTCTCGGTAGGCTTGCAGGCGACGGCCGGCGCTGCCGATCTCGGGACGGCCGCAGATGAAACCGATACGACGATGTCCCAGCTCCAGCAAATACCGCATCGCGTCCCGCGCGCCCTGGTAGTTGGTACCCTGCACCGACGGATAGTTCGGTTTGACTGCGTGCGGGTCCACGGCCACGATGGGGGCGTTGGTGATGAAGTCGGAAGCAGCCGAGGCAACGATGATCACACCGTCGGTCAGGGAATTGTTCAGCAAGGAAACGTAATGTTGTTCGTGAGAGGCCGCCTCACTTTTATGCACATCCCCCGTGGTGTACACCAGCAGGTCGTAGGTCGATTCCGCGACCGCCTGGTTGATGCCCTTCATGATTTCAATCGAGTACGGAAAGCCGATATCCGGCACGACCAACCCGATCAGGTTCTTCTTGTGGCTGCGCATGCTGCGGGCCGCCAGGTTGGACGTGTACCCCAGCCGGGCGATGACGCCCAGGATGCGATCCTGCGTCTCGCGGGCCACGTCCACTTTGCCGTTCAAGACACGCGACACAGTCGACACAGACACCCCTGAGGCCTGGGCGACGTCTTGGATGGTTACAGAGCGTTTCTTGGGCGGCATCTCGAATTCTCACAACACATAGATTCGGTATCGTTATCGGTATCAATATCGGTATCGTTACCGATGCGGGCATTATTGCATATTATTTTTTCCGTGTCAACTGGCAAAATCGGATTCATGCAAAAGTGGTTACAAGCATCACGCCGGCCAGCGCCTGTGCGATAAAAAAACAGAGAGCCTGCTGGCGTCAGCAGGCTCTCCATCCAAGAAATTCACAGGCCCAACCCGCCAGGCGGGACAATCTGCGCCTGTTGCGGATAACCTACCCTCCCCTGCTAGACCTCGGAGGTGGATTTGACGAAATCGAGCACCTCGTCGACCTTGGCAAAGGCCAGGGCCGTGACCGTGTCCGCGCCGCCGTAGTAGATGGCGATGCGGCCGGTCGGCTCATCGTAGAGCGTGGCGCACGGGAAGGCCACATTGGGTACGTCACCGACGCATTCGTACAGGGTCTGCGGCGAGAGCAGGTAGGGCTCGCCGCGGGCGATCACCTTCCAGGGCTGGTCGAGGTCGAGCAGGGCCGCACCAAAACTGTAGACGAATCCGTTGCAGGAGGTAAGCACGCCGTGGTAGAAAAGCAGCCAGCCTTCGGGCGTCTCGATCGGGACGGGCCCCGCGCCAATCTTGGTGCTCTGCCATCCGCCCTTGACGCCCATCACGAAGCGGTGTTCGCCCCAGTAGAGCATGTCCGGCGATTGGCTGATGAAGATATCACCAAACGGGGTGTGGCCGTTGTCGCTGGGGCGGCTGAACATGACATATTTGCCGTTGATCTTGCGCGGGAAGAGCACGCCGTTGCGGTTGAACGGCAATAGGGCATTTTCGAGGAAGGTAAACTTCTCGAAGTCAAAGGTGTAGCCGATGCCGATCGTCGGCCCGTGGTAACCGTTGCACCAGGTGACGTAATAACGGTCCTCGAGCCAGACCACACGCGGGTCGTAGCGGTGGACGAAGCGGCTCAACTCAGGGTCGGAATATTCCCACTCGATGGGGGCGTCGTCCAGGGTCCAATTGAGGCCGTCGTCGCTGAAGCCGCGGTGGATGTTCATCTCGCGCTTCTTGTTGTCGCATCGAAAAACGCCGGCGAATTTCCCGTTGAAGGGCACGACGGCGCTGTTGAAGATGCTGTTGGATGAGGGGATCAGGTCGCGGGGGATGATCGGGTTGTGGCTGTAGCGCCAGACCGTGTCGGAACGGCCAGCCGGGCGGTCTTCCCAGGGGATGTTCGGGAGAGCGGGATAGATCATGGATACCTCCAGAAGGACAAAGATGGGCAGCCCCATGATAACTTGAGAGGGCCTGCCGTTAAAGTGACATTAATCCTGTTGACTATTACCGGTAAGCATCCTATAATGAACCGTGAGAGCGCTCCCAGAATAATACCACACATGGCAGTTTTTCGGCAAAAATCTGAATAAATCGGATTTTTTTATGAAGAAATTCTGAAATATCGTGGGAGCGCTACCAAATCACAGGAGCCTTTGGTGTCCAATCTGACCCTGGAAGACATCGCAGAGCAGGCCGGGGTGTCGCGATCCACCGTTTCGCGGGTGGTGAATGACCTCCCCAACGTCAGCGAAGACGTTCGCCGGCGCGTCTTGGATGTGATTCAGCAGACAGGCTACCACCCAAACGCGGCCGCCCGCACCCTGGCCTCGCAGCGCTCCTGGACCCTCGGCCTGGTCCTCCCCCAAAGCGTTTCCCTATTCTTTACCGATCCCTACTTCCCGCACCTCACCAAGGGCATTGCGCAGGCTTGTAACGAGCACAACTACACCCTGGCACTGTTCCTGGTCAGCAACAAGGAAGACGAGAAAAAGATCTTCTCGCGTGTCAACCGCAAGGGACTGCTCGACGGCGTGCTTGTCCAATCGGGCCACCACGGCGACCAGCAAATGATCGGCCAATTGGTAGACGCCAACATGCCGCAGGTGGTGCTGGGACGTCCGCAGCGCTACGATAACGTCACTTTCGTGGATGTGGACAACGTCAGCGGCGCCTATAACGCCACCGCCCACCTGGTGCGGCTTGGCTATCGCCGCATCGCCACGATCACCGGGCCAGGGCTGAGCACCGTAGGCCTCGACCGTCAGGCCGGGTTCACCAAGGCCATGAACGAGCGCGGGATCAAGATTGACGAAATGCTGGAAACGGAAGGGGACTTTACCGAAGCGGGCGGGTATTACGCCATGCAACGGCTGTTGCCCGCACGGCCGGAAGCCGTTTTTGTGGCCTCCGACCTGATGACCATTGGCGCGATCCGCGCCGTGCGCGAAGCGGGGCTGAGCGTGCCGAACGATATCGCTTTCGTCGGTTTCGACGACATCCCCCTGGCCGCTGCCAGCGACCCCCCGCTTACCACCATTCGACAACCGGTAATTCAGTTCGGCGTACGCGCCGTGGAATTACTGATTGACCTGATCGAGAACGGCATCCACCCGCCGCGCCACGTTATCATGGACACCCAACTTATCATCCGTGACTCGTGCGGAGCGATCAGAAAAGACCTGATCAGCGGTTAATGCCAGCCCCAATACGCGAACGGAAGGAGGTGCTTTTTCGGCAAAATAGTTATATACTAATGAGAAGCGATGAGAACAGCGTCCAGTGTCTTTCAAGATCTGGACCAGGGAGACCCGCAGGCGGGTTTCCTGAACAAAAACATCAAATCGTAATAGGAGAAAGAAGATGAAACGCACGTCTCTCGTGTTTTCCCTCCTGGTTGTGCTGAGCATGCTGCTCGCCGCATGTCAGCCGGCCGCCACCCCCACCACCGCCCCGGCCGAACCGGCCGCCACCGAAGTCCAGGCCCCCGAAGCGCCCGCCACCGAGGCGCCCGCTGAGGCCCCCGCCGACGCGAATACC
>CALLJA010000630.1 GCA_938008865.1 uncultured Anaerolineales bacterium | reverse complement strand
TCATCACCCTGCTGCGCCACGGAGAGTCGGTGGGCAATGCCGAAGCCCGCTGGCAGGGGCAGGCCGATTTCCCGCTCAACGATACGGGGCGCGCCCAGGCGCGCATGCTGGCCGAACGTTGGAAGTCTGAGGGCGTAACCTTCGACCGCATCTTTGCCAGTCCTTTGCTGCGCGCAAAGGAAACGGCGGAGATCATCGCCGCGGCGATCCCCGCGCCCATCGAGGTTGAGCCTGTCCTGATGGAACGCGCCATCGGCGAGTACTCGGGCCTGACGGGCGAGGAAGTGCGCCAGTTTGCCCGCCCCGATTTCATCAACCCGTACGATGCTGTCGGCGGCAGCGGAGAAGGGGACTGGGAACTCTTCCTGCGCGCGGGCCAGGCCTTGCATCACCTGTTGCGCCAGCCCATCGGCAGGTATCTGATCGTCTCGCACGGCGGCCTGCTCAACCAGTTCATGCACGCGGTCATGGGCATCGCGCCGCACGCCAACAACGGCGGTCCGCGCTTCCGCTTTGGCAATACCGCTTTTTCGCGCCTGCTCTATTATCCCAGCCAGCACCGCTGGGAGATCGACACGCACAATGACCACACTCATTGGCACGGCGACGCGCCGTATTAGGAGCTTTTCGGAGCGCAGATTTTAGTCTGCCATTTCGCGGGCTGAAGTCCGCATTCCGAAAAAATAAAACCATGCAACCATCTTCTTCCCAATCCCTGAAAATCCTTTCCTTCGGCGCGGGCGCCATCGGGACCTATATCGGTGGGAGCCTCGCTCTTGCTGGACATCAGGTCGTGTTCGTCGAACGTCCCGACATTGCCGAAGACCTGCGCGCGCGCGGACTGCGTCTCGACCTGACATTGGATGAAAGACGAAAGACGAACGATGCCTTCACGCTTGACTCGCGTTCCTTTGTGATGGCTTCCTCGCTGGAGGATGCGCTCAAATTCGGCCCCTTTGACGTGGGCCTATTCGCCCTTAAATCGTTCGATACCGCCCCCGCGCTCGAGCAGATGCAGCCGTACGCCGATAAGCTCCCGCCGCTGCTATGCCTCTCCAACGGCGTGGACAACGAACCCGCCATCACCGCCGCGCTTGGCGCGGACAAGGTCATCTACGGCACGGTCACCTCGGCCATCGGTCGGCGCGGACCTGGCGACATCATCCTCGAAAAGCTGCGCGGGGTGGGAGTCGCGGCGGGGCATCCGCTCTCAGAGCGGCTGGTCGCCGCGTTGGACGGGGCCTACCTCAATTGTCGGCTGTTTTCCGATGCGGCTGCGATGAAATGGTCGAAGATGCTGACCAACCTGATCGCCAATCCCGCTTCCGCCATCCTCGATCTGACCGCCGCCGAGATCTTCGCCAACCGCAAGCTGTACAAACTTGAGATCGACATGCTGCGCGAATGCCTGGCCGTGATGAAGGCCCAGAACATCGAGGTTGTGGACCTGCCTGGCACGCCCGTCAGGGCCCTGGCTTTCGCCACCCGTTTGCCGCTCTGGCTTTCGAAGCCGCTGCTCGGACGCGCCGCAGGCAGCGGACGCGGCGGCAAGATGCCGTCCTTCCACATTGACCTGCACTCAGGCCGCAGCAAAAGCGAAGTGGAATTCCTGCACGGCGCGGTCGTGCGTGCGGGCGAGAAGACGCATGTGCCCACGCCAGTCAATAAAGTGTTCACCGAAACCCTGTTGAAGCTGACGAACAAGGAAGTTCCGCTCGAAGAGTTCGCTCATCAACCTGAAAAATTGCTGGCATTGTGCCAGAGTCAAAAGTTGCAGGTTTAAAGGTTGAAAAGTTCAAGTCTCAACCTTCCAACTTTCCAACCTTGAACCTTCCAACTGTAGTTAGGAAATCATGAAAAGCACTGCATCCATTCAAATGCTTCCCCCACGCCCGACGGTTGAGGTCCAACTGCCCGACGGGCGCATCCTCACAGGTCCGCGCGGGGCCACGGTGGCGCAATTCCTGCAGGCGGCCATGCATCCCGATGACGCCCCGCTGGTGGCGGCCATCGTCAATGACGAGTTGCGCGAACTGACCTACTTCCTCGACATGGACGCGCGCATTCAGCCCATCACGCTCGGCGACACCGACGGCTCGCGCATTTACCGCCGCTCGCTGACCCTGCTGCTCGAAATGGCCTTCTCGGACCTGTTCCCCGAGGCCAAGTTGACCATCGACCACTCGGTGGCTTTTGGCGGCTACTACTGCCAGGTCAGCGGACGCGGGCCGCTCTCGCAGGCCGAGCTCGACAGGTTGAGCCGCCACCTGCGCGAATTCATCGACGCCGACCTGCCCTTCGAGCGCAAGGAGGTGCCGCTAGCTGAGGCCATCGAATACTTCCGCTCGCGCGGCTACGAGGACAAGGTCCACCTCTTCGCCTATCGTAAGAAACCCTACGTCACGCTCTACCGCCTCGGCGAGCGCATGGACTACCACCACGGCTACATGGTCCCGTCCACAGGCTACCTGCGCTGGTATGACTTGTACCTGACCAACGGCGGCTTCACGCTCCGCTTTCCGCGCCACGACGCGCCCACCGAGTTGCTGCCCGTTCCCGAATATCCGAAACTGCTCAAGGCCTTCCGTCAGTACGGCGACTGGCTGGAACGCCTCGGCATCGACAACGTGGGCTCGCTCAACGATGCCATCCAGGCGGGGCGCGGCAGCGAGATCGTGCTGGTCTCCGAGGCCTTTCACGAGCAGAATCTCTCCAACATCGCCCGCCAGATCGCCGAGCGCCGCGACCAAATCCGCCTGGTGCTTATCTCGGGGCCGTCCTCCTCGGGCAAGACCACCTTCTCGCGCCGCCTCACCGTCCAGATGCTGGCATTGGGTATCTCCCCCTTTCCGCTCGAACTGGATAACTACTTTCTCGACCGCGACCAGACCCCGCTCGGCCCCGACGGCAAGCCCAACTTCGAGGCGGTCGAAGCCCTCAACCTTGACCTGCTCGCCGCCGACCTGCAAGCCCTGGTACGCGGTGAAGAGGTGCAGATGCCGCGTTACAACTTCAAGACGGGCAAGCGCGAAGCGGGCGATGTGATCCAGCTCAGACGCGGACAGATGATCATCCTGGAAGGCATCCACGGCCTGAACCCGCGCCTGATCCCCGACGCCCTGGCGGGGGAGGTGTATCGCATTTACGTCTCGGCCCTGACCCAGCTCAACCTCGACCGCCACAACCGCGTCTCGACCACCGACACGCGCCTGATCCGCCGCATCGTGCGCGACGCGCGCGAACGCGGCTACAGCGCCGCCCAGACCATCGGCCGCTGGGAGTCGGTCCGCGACGGGGAAAAGAATTACATCTTCCCCTACCAGGAGAACGCCGACGCGATGTTCAATTCGGCGCTGGCCTATGAGATGGCCGCCCTCAGGCCGCTGGCCGAACCCCTGCTCAGGCAGGTCCCGTACGGCACGCCCGAATACATCGAAGCCAAGCGCCTGCTGGCCTTCCTCGAATGGTTCCTGCCCGTCGAAATCGACCTGATCCCCGAAACCTCCATCGTGCGCGAATTCCTCGGCGGCTCGATCTTGAAGGATTTCAAGATCTGGAAATAAACGGCGTCATTGCGAGGAGGGCGGCGACGACACTTGTACCTGCACAAACCGCAGGTGCAGTGCAGGTGAGCAATCTCCTGTTGTATGGAGTATTTCTGGAAACATAGGGTTGCTTGGCTCCCGCTCGCAACGACATTACAAAAAAGCTAACCTGGCGTTTCAAATTGTCAGGTTAGCTTTTTAAATTCCCAGGTTAGCTTTTGGATTTCCCAGGTTAGCTTTTCCAAAAGCGAACCTGCCGTTTTAAAATCCCTCGTAGAGGTTCGTCTCGAAGGGCAGGCTGCCGCGGCGGATGGCTTCCACCTGTTCGGCGGTCAGCAATTTACGCCACTTATCGGCCTGCTGGCTGGCATCGCGCTGCACTTCGTAGAAGCCGCCGTCTCCGCCCGTGGTCTTCTGCTCGATCTCGCGCTGGATGCTCTCGTCCCAGGCCAGGCCCAACTGCTCGTAGAGGCGACTGAATTCCGTCACAGGGTCGCCGACCAGTTTCTCGAACGAAACCCACCGCCAGTTGGGATGCTGTTGAGACCAATCCAATACCTGACGGTTGGTGCGGCCCCAGGCCTGGCCAAGTTTCTCGAAGTATTCGAGGGCGGTGGTCTCGATGCTCTGGTCGTGCTTGCGCTGGCGCACAATGCTGTCGCTGCGGCCCGCGGGGTGACGGCAGATGTAGAGCACATCCGCGCGGGGCAGAGCGGCGCTCACCTGTGGCATCACGTCGGTCAGCGAGATGGGTTTGATGCAGATCATTTCGATGTCCCTGGGGGCGTCCAGCGCGGCCATCAAGGTGACGCACACCAACCCGTGTACACGGAAGGCCTTTTGCCCCTCGGAATAGACAAACTTCCAAAAGCCCGCCTGGTCGCCCAGTCTGTCCTGCCCGAAGCGGAACTTCATCAGTTCCGTGTCTGGCTCGTGGATGTAAGCGCAGGCGGGGGGCAGGCTCAGGAACCTGCCCAGCATGGTCGTCCCGCTGCGGCTGAGGCCGAAGACCAGCAGGATGCGTTTGCCGCGCAGGGCAAGCAGGCTGCGGGTCAGGAAGGCTACCAGTCCCCGCAGGGGGTAGGTGATGCGCACAAAACGATAGAAATCCCTGCTGATGTAGCGGTCCATTTAAAAACCTTCGTACAAGTTCGTCTCGAACGGCAGGCTGCCGCGGCGGATGGCTTCTACCTGCTCTGCGGTCAGCGAGGCGCGCCACTTGTCGGCCTGCTGGCTGGCGTCGCGCTGCACGGCGTAGTAGCCGCCGTCTCGCGTGGTGCGCTGTTCGACCTCTACTGCGACCTGTTCCGACCAGGGTAGGCCCAGCCGTTCGTACAGGGAGCGCAGTTCGCCCAGCGGATCGCAGGTGAGCGTCTCGAAGGGCACCCAGTGCCACTCAGGGTGGCGGTGAAAGAGTGCCTGCGCTGCGTGGTTGGTGCGGCCCCAGTCCTGGCCCAGCCTTTCCAACGCCGAAAGCGAGACCTGCTGGATGTCCTGGTCGTGGCGGGCCTGGCGCAGGATGCTTTCGCTGCGGCCCGCAGGGTGACGGCAGATGTAGGCTACGTCCGCATCGGGCAGGGCCTGGCAGGCTTCCTCCATCACGTCCAGCAGCGCGATGGGTTTGATCACGATGGTCTGCACGGCGGGGGCGGCCTTGAGCGCCGCCAGCATGGCGATGCAGGCCAGGCTGTGCACCTTGAAATCGCGCTGTTCGCGCGCGTGGACGAACTCCCAAAACGCCTGCTGGGTGAAGGTCCGCCTGCCGAAGCGCTGGCGCAGTAACGCCACCTCGGGTTCGTGCATCGAGACGGTGGAAGGCCCCAGCGCGAGGAAGCGGCTGAGCATCGAAGTCCCGCTGCGGCTCATGCCGAAGACCAGCAGAATCCGCTTTCGGCGCAGGGCAATGATTCCACGGGCCAGCGGCGCGATCAACTTCCTGAACGGGTAGGTTGCAGCGATGAAATAATAGGAACGCATACGGGCGGATTATACGCCAGGCATGCGCGCTTCCCGCGAGAATTTGCGCCAGGCCGAGCGATGCAAGGTGGAGGCGGACTTCTGGATGGGCAGCGCCCTGACCTTCTTCAGCCAATCCGCCTCGGCCTGTTCGGCCTGCTCGAAGCACTGCGCCGAGAGTTGCCTCCGTTTCGACGGGTCTGCGCGCCGCCCTTGCAGCGCTGCGTTGAGGAATCCGTTTTCCAGCGCGTCGCGCTCGGCGCGGTAGGCCGCCATGCGGGTGGGATAATCCTCCAGCGTGGCGCGGTGCAATTCCTCGTGACGCCAGAACAGGCTGGCGGCGTCGTAGTGCTGACTCGGTTCGGGACCCAGGTCGGGCAGGCCCGCATCCAGCCAGAGGGGCTTGAAGAGGCTCGTGCAGGGCGCGGACGTCCCCGTGGCAAAGTAGGTCGGGCGCTCGGGGTCGAGATAGCCCGCCAGCGAGGCCGTGGACTGGCTGACGCGGATCGGGCCCCAGGCTTCGTGCATGCACACGGTCGCGCCCGCAATGCCGCGGTCGGGACGCCAGCCTTCGTCGGCGTCGCCGTGGTCGCGCAGGTTGGCAAGGATGTTCTGCAGGGTCAGCTTGCCGCTCTGGGGGCCGAGGTTCTTGAGCGAACACGAGCGGCGCGCGCGGCTGTCGCTGAAAGTGGTGTAGAGGAAGTCGGAGTAGCAGCGCGAAAAGTCGAAATCTTCGCGGCCCTTGCACCAGCCCTTTTCCACGGCAAACGAGACCAGGTTGGGCGAGGCCAGGTCGAAGTCGTTGCCGAGCGTCAGCACGTTCGAGATGGCGTACACGCCGCGCACCTGTTTGGCCGCCCAGTGACGGTCCACGCTTTCGAGCACCCAGGCGTCATGCGGGTCGGCGATCAGGAAACTGTTGTGATAGTACAGCGGGTGGAAGAAGGAACAGCCGCCGCCCTGGCCGTATTTTTCCAGCAACGAGGTGATTACGTCCACGGCCTCGCGGGCAGTGACGGCGCGTTCGAGGGCTAGACGCAGCAGGTCCATGCCGAGCAGGGCGGGTTCCTTTTGCGCGGGCACCTTCGAGAAAATGGCCTCGTTGCCGATGGTCAGCCCGTGTTCGTTGGCGCCGATCTCCGCGCCCCAGATCCAGAATGGACGCGAGAGCAGCACAGCGTGCGTCCGCTCGACCTGTGGGATCTCGATGTAGGTACATTTAAGGGTTGAACCCGCAGCATAGGTTTGCGCGGGCACGTATTCCAGATATTGCGACTCGTTCGCGTCGCGGTCCGAATTCTTGCCAAAGAGCATCACGCCGTCGGCGCTGGCTTCAGGGGTGACTACCACGGTATCGCACATGCTGCCTCCAGGATGTCCAGGCGAAATGAAATTGCACTTCTATTTTATATGAAATCGGGGGAATGTAGGTCACGCTTTTAGTGTGACAGTTTTTGGGAAACGGTTGCACTGTAAAAAGCCAGGATGGCTTCGTCGCGGATGGCGGGTTTTTCCAGCATGGGAAAATTATACCCAGTGGGGTCAATCGCTTGCGGATTCGTTCACAGAGACACTAAAGCGTTTCTTTTGTCTCAGAATCGGACTTTCAAGAAAGTGGTAGGAAATGGTAGCCACAAGCAATGCCAGAAGTGAGCCCACCAGAAACACTTGTATTTCATTCAACCCAAGCATTTGCAGGACCCGATAAATGGGATGATGCCATAGGTACACTCCATATGAAATGGTTCCCAGCCCAATGAGCCATCGGCCCGACATAAGTCTCTTGCTCATGCTGTGCGGGTTGAGGACCACATCCAGAAGCAGGATCGCGGTGAACAGTTCGACGAGGGTGAATCCCATGTAATACATGAGAGGCTGAATATTGCGGCCATAAGTAGCCAGACCAATTAATCCAGTTATTGAGAGCAAGCTGGCGGTAGCCAATCCTTTTGACTGTTTTTGAAATATAGCCACATTAAATGATTTTGATGACAAGACTATCCCTATTGCACAGCCAAGCATAAGGCCGTCAGCATGTGTATCGAGACCATAATAGAGTCGTTGTGCATATGAACCTGATAGAGTCATATAAACTCGAGCAAACCACGAGAGCAAGGCGACGGCAATAGTGACTGCCACTATAAGCTGTCTGCGTTTAACTACTCGGAGAAGTGTAAAGAGAAAGATCGGCCAGAGAACATAAAATTGTTCTTCTATTGCCAGGGACCAGGTATGACTTAAATCAACGGGCGGGTGGATGTTGAAGGCACTGGCCCAATTTGTCCAATAAGTGAGTGTGATCAGTGCGTCGATGTAATTCTCGCGTGCAGATACCTTTGGCAAAAAAATGAAACTCGCCAGGCAATACACCAGCAGCATCGCGATCAATGCGGGGGCCAGCC
>CALLJA010000629.1 GCA_938008865.1 uncultured Anaerolineales bacterium | reverse complement strand
GCGTTGACGGTGGAGATCATGCCCGCCTTGAGTCCCGCCGCGATGAGGATGCGGTAGAGCAGGTTGCTGGTGGTGGTCTTGCCGTCGGTGCCCGTCACGCCGATCACCGTCAGCTTGCGGCCAGGCCAATCGTAAAAGGCGCCAGCCAGCCACGTCAGAGACTGGCGGGCATTTTCCACCTGGATATAAGGCACGGTGGGCATCCCGAGTTCCGCAGCGGATTTCTCCCCCACCACGGCGGCGGCCCCGTTCAACAGGGCCTTGGGAATGTAGTCATGTCCGTCGGCGTTTCCGCCACGCATGGCCACGAACAAGTCGCCAGGCTTTACGGCGCGGCTGTCGAGGGTGATGCCCGTGATCGGCGTGTTCAAATTGCCGTGGGTGGAGTACGGGAAGGGAAATTGTGAGAGGAGAGTTTGCAGGGTATTGGTCATGGTTAATCAAAAAGAAGGTTTTGACGATTGTCCGTCAAAACCTTCTTCACGTCAAGTCAGTTTACTTGAGGGTCTGGCGCAGGCCTTCGAGCTTTCCAGCGACGGAACCATCCAGCACCTTGTCGCCGACCTTGATGACGACGCCGCCCAGGATGGACGGGTCCACGCGGAAGGTCACCGCCTGGGCGCCGACCTTGGCGAGGATGTCCTTCTTGACGGTGGACTCTTCATCGGAGGTCAGCGGAAGGGCGCTGGTCACCTCGGCGGATTCGCCCTTGAAGTCGGAGCCATCGAGCACGACGACCTTGCCGCCCTTGACGCCCGAGAAGAACTCGTCGATCAGGACGTGCTGACGCTTCTCGTCCAGTGCGTCGCCGACCAGCTTCTGGGCGGCGGCAATGGAGAGGGCCGCCACCTGTCCGCGCAGGTCGCCGAGGATGCGGTTGCGCTCGACTTCGGCGTCGGCCACGGCGGCCTCGCGAGCCTTGGCGGCTTCGGCTTCAGCAGCAGCCTTGACACCCTTGGCGGCTTCGGCGGCGCGGTCGGTAGCTTCACGCACGACCTTGCCCGCTTCGGCCTGGGCTTCCGCCAGGACCTTGGCGGCTTCCTTTTCCGCGTTGGCGCGGGCTTCGGCAGCCACGCGGGCATCTTCGAGGCCCTGGGCGATCTTCTGTTTACGGGTCTCCATCATGTTCATCATCGGGCCATACACCCACGAATTCAGCGTCAGGAAAACGATGGCGAACGCGATGATTTGAACAATGAGCAGACCGAGATTAATACCAAGTGCTTCCATTGGGTGCTCCTATCGGACTACACGACTTTGAAGAGCATCAGGAACGCGATGACCAGACAGTAGATCGCGATGGCTTCGGAGAACGCGATGCCCAGGATCATATTGGTCAGCAGGTTGCCGTAGGTGTCGGGGTTGCGGGCCATGCCCGTCAGGGCGCCCTGCACCGATAGACCGATTCCGATACCCGCGCCTGCCGCACCGATCATCGCCAAGCCTGCGCCCACGTAGCGCATCGCATCCAAAAGAAATTGTCCTTCCATGATACAGCCTCCTTAGGTTGATTCCAGTAGTTTATTAGTGAGATTCAGAGTGTTCATCGCCATGGCCTTGCGTAGCCTGGGCCATGAACACCATGGTCAGCATGCCAAACACAAAAGCCTGAATGACGCCAACAAAGAGTTCGAACATCATGACCATGGCGGGCAGGATGCTGATCTTGCCCAGCAGCCCCGCCACGATGGCAACCAACACGATACCTGCGAACATGTTACCGAACAGACGGAAGGCAAACGAGAGGATCTTGGAGAGTTCCGAGATCAACTCCAGCAGGCCCACCAGGAAATCCATCGCGCCAAAGAACGGCACTTTGAACATGCGCCGGGTATTGAAGAACTTGCTCAGGTAGCCCAAACCCTGGGCGCGGAAACCGATCACCTGGATCATCACAACGGAAATGAGGGCCAGGGAAGCGGTGAAATTCAGGTCCACGGAAATGCCGCGGAAGAACGGGGCCAGGATATATTCGCCCTTATCGGCCGTGAACAAATACCAATTGCCTGCCAGGAGTTCCTTGGCGTGCCCCTCCCCATGAGCGTGATGCAGCACCCCAATCGACTCAAAACCCGGGATGAGCTTGAGCAGGTTGGCCAGCAGCACATAGATCATGATGGTGGCAAACCACGGGAAGATGAGTTTCGCCCACTTGCCCGCCGAGCCTTCGGTCAGGTTATAGAGCATCTCCAGAATGGCTTCCATGGCGTTGCCGATACCACGCGGGACTAGGTCCGTCTCAGCGCTTTTCTTGAGCGAACGATTGGTCGCCCAGGCCAGCCAGACCAGCAGAATAATGGTCACCACCAACGTGGGGATTGTATTCACCAAATAAAACGGGCCAAGGCCGAGGAAATTCTCGACGATTGGCTCTTCAATGAGTTTTTCTGCTGCCACGGTGATCTCGGGCTGAACGGGGACAAAAATCCCGCCCAGAATGAAGCCCACGATCATCAGGACCAGCACGACCCAGCGGCGCCAGGGTCTTCGTTTTTGTTGTTCCAAAGTCCGCCTCCTTTAATCAGAGTTTGAAATGCTTGATTCGGATTGTGATTTCAATTTCGCCAGCGTCCTGCGCGAAACAAACAGCATCAGGAGCACCGAAATGGGGATCCCAGCGAATAACAAAACCAGCGTGATGACTGGTTTTGTTCCGAACATATTATCGAGCCACATGCCCGCGAAGACCGAAGCCAGGATGACGACCAGCGTCAAACACCCTACCTGGCCGATCAGGACGACCAGGAGGGTGCTGAGAATATTTTGGCCTTTTTGCTCCGTTTGTGTCATGCGGCGCGATTATAACTGACAGGTCAAATGCGGTCAATAAAGTGGCTAAAAGAGATTTAGCGCCGCCAGGTTGGACCACTCGAACCACGGGCCGAAAAGCGTGCCCAGCAGGACCACGCCAAAGGCCAGGGTTGCCAGGGCGATGGCGTACGGACGGGTCAGCGGGATGGGATGCGCCTCCTCGTTCTCACCGTCCATGCGATAGAGGTACACGTACTTGAGCACGTTCAGGTAGTAGTACACGGCCACAATGGAGTTGAGGATGCCGACGATGGCCAACGCGTACAGGCCTTCTTCCACGGCGGCCTGGAAGACGATCACCTTGGCTACGAACCCGCCGAAGGGCGGCATGCCCGCCAGGGAAAGGAAGGCCGCCAGCATGGCCAGTCCCAACGCGGGAGCGCGGCGGCTGAGGCCCGAAAAGTCCTTGATATCGTCCAGGCCCGTGACGCGGCTGAAAACCATCACCGCGCCGAAGGCCAACAGGTTGGTGGCAATATAGGCCGCCAGGTAGAAGACCACACTGGCCACGCCCAGTTTCGAGAAGGCCACCACGCCGATCAACGCATAGCCCGCGTGGGCCACCGAGGAGTAGGCCAGCAGGCGCTTGATGTTGGTCTGCGGCAAAGCCAGCAGGTTGCCGATGGTCATGGTCAGGGTCGCCACGACCGCCAGGATGGAGGGCCAGTTCGCATACCCGGGGAAGGCCGCCAGGAACAGGCGCAGCAGGACGGCGAATCCCGCCGCCTTCGAAGCCGTGGACAGGAAACCTGTGATGGGCGTCGGCGCGCCCTGGTACACGTCGGGGGCCCAAAAGTGGAACGGGACTGCCGAGATCTTGAAGCCAAAACCTACCAGCAGCAGCAGGATCACCCCAAAGACCATCGGGGCCATGCCGCGCCCGGCCAGGAGCGCATCCTTCAGCGCGTACAGGTTGGTAGTGCCTGCAAAGCCGAACAGGAGGCTGAAGCCATAGAGCAGGACGGCCGAGGTCAGCGCGCCGAAGAGCAGATACTTGAAGCCCGCTTCGGTGGAGGCCTTGTCGTCGAGCATGAACCCGGAGAGGACGTACAACGGGATGGAGGTGGTCTCGATGGCCAGGTAGAGCATCACCAGGTCGGCGGAGGAGGCCATCAGGCACATGCCGAGGGTGGTCGCCAGCAGCAACAGGTAAGACTCACCGCGGCGGCCGAGTTTCTCGTGATCCATCATGAACAGCGAGGTGGCGGCAGCGGCAAAGAGGAACATCATCTTGAAGAAGAAGCCGTACCAGTCAAAGCGCAGCATGCCGCCGAAGACCGTCTGCGGGTCTGCGGGACGGGCGAAGAGCAGGCTGAGGGCCAGGACCGCCAGCAGGCCGCCAAAGGTCAGCCAGCCCGCGTTGCGGCGATTTTCGGCCTTCCAGAACGGCTCGACGACCAGCAGGGTCACACCCAGGGTCAGCAAAAGGATTTCTGGCAGGATCGCCAGGAGCATGGTTGGCGTGTACACTTACGCACCTCCCAGAAGACGCAGGATATTGTCCACACCCGCCTGCACCATCGGCCCCATCAGGTTGGGGGCCACGCCAAGCGCGATCATCAACAGGCACAGGGTGACGATGGCCAATTTGTCGAGCGCGGTGATCGGGCTGATATGGCCTTCGAGGTTGGCGGGCATTTCGCCGAAGAACACACGGCGGATGTTACGCATGATGTAGGCGGCGGTAATGACGATGGAGATCGACGCGATGATGGCCGCCAGCGGAACCACCTGCCAGACGCCCATAAAGATCGGGAATTCGGCCACGAAGCCGGAGAAGAACGGCATGCCCATCGAGACCAATCCGCCGATGATGAAGCCCACAGCCGCCCACGGCATGGGCTTGACCATGCCGCCCAGTTCGGGGATCTGACGGGTGTGGGCGCGGTCATAGATCATGCCGGTCACGGCAAAGAAGAGGGCCGTCATCACACCGTGCGAGAACATTTGCAGGCCCGCGCCCGTCAGGCCGTCGCGGTTGAGGGTCGAGAGGCCGAACATCACCAGGCCCATGTGCGAAACGGACGAGAAGCCGATCATGTATTTCATATCGGTCTGGACAAAGGCGATGTACGCGCCATATACCACCGCGATGGCCGCAAAGAGCATGATCAGCCAGGACCAGGTCTTCGCACCCTCGGGCAGCAACATGATGCCCACGCGCAGGGCGGCGAACGCGCCCAGTTTCATCAGCACGCCCGCATGGAACATGGAGACGGCCGTCGGCGCGGCCACGTGGCCGTCAGGTGACCAGTTGTGGAAGGGCCAGATGCCGCCCAGCACCGCAAAACCGAAGAAGACGGGCAAGAACCAGGTGTTCTGGAAGGCAAGCGGGAAGCCCGCCTTTTCCAACTGGAGCATGTCGAAGGTGTACACGCCCGTCGCCTGGCCCGCCGTCCAGTACATGGCCAGGGCGCCGACCAGCGCCACCACCGAGCCGATGAACAGGTACAGGGTCAGTTTCATGGCGGCATACTCGCGGGTCTTGACCCAGCCCCAGATGGCGATCAGCAAGTACATCGGGAAGACCGCGATCTCATAGAAGAAGAACAGCAGGAACAGGTCGAGTGAGACAAACACGCCGAACACACCGCCTGCCAGCAGGAACAGGAAGGCGAAGAATTCACGCGGACGGTCCTGGATGCCGGTCGGGGCGTGAGGGTCGTCGACGCCCCAGGAGATGAGCACACCCGTGAACATAACAATGCCCGTCAGCAGGACCAGCGGCGCGCTCATGCCATCCACGCCGACGTGATATTCGATGTGCAAGTTGCCGACCGAAAGCCAGGTCAGTTTCTCGATGAACTGGTAGGGATAGCCCGCGGCAGCCAGGTCCACGACGGGATGCATGGCAACCTGGACATATACCCAGATGGACAGCGCCAGCGCAAAGACCGACGCCACCAGCGCCGTGGTTCGCACCTCGTTCTTGCGGTTCGCGGGAATCAACAGGATCAACACCGCCGCCACGAGGGGAGTAAAAACGATCACGCTCAGTACAGGAAAGTTCATTGATCCACCTCGATTAGAACAGCATCATCACGGCTTTGTTGATCACGTCCAGGATCCAGGCGGGCCACAGGCCGATAACCAGGATGAGGAGCATGAGCGGAGCCATGACCAGGATCTCGCGGGTGTTGATCTCGGTCAGCTTGTGTTCGCCGTGCGCCCAATGTTCATTGAGCGGACCGTGCAGGACCTGCTTGATGCCCTTGAGGATGTAAGCGCCCGTCATCAACAAGCCGAGCATGCTGACGGCCGTATACACGGGCAGCAGCGGCAGGGATCCCCGCACCACCAGGAACTCGGAGATGAAGCCGTTGAGCCCGGGCAGGCCGAGGGAAGCCATGCTGGTGAAGATCAGGATGCCGCCGTAGACAGGCACCAGCGGGAACAGGCCGCCGAAGTCGTCCAGGTTGCGGGTGTGGGTACGCTCGTAGATCACGCCCACCAGGAAGAACATGCCCGCCG
>CALLJA010000628.1 GCA_938008865.1 uncultured Anaerolineales bacterium | reverse complement strand
CCGACCTGACCGTAGACGAGGTGGAATTGCTCGAAGCGCGCGTGGACAAAAGGACAGGCGCATCGTCGCTGGTGGTGCCCATCGGCGGCGTGGGCGTGTACCCCACCATGGTGATGCAGACCACTTCCCTGCCCTGGCTGGTGGACACCATCGCCCACGAATGGATCCACAACTACCTCACCCAGCGTCCGCTCGGGCTGTTATACGATGGCACGCCCGAACTGCGCACCATGAATGAAACCACCGCCTCCATCGCGGGCACTGAAGTGGGAAAATATGTGATCGAGCATTATTACCCCGAATTGGCGCCCAAATCCTGGACCCCCGGCCTGGTTTCGTTTCCGCTCGACCACCCGAACCCGGGCGACCTGCCGCGCCCGCCCTTCGACTTCCGCGCCGAGATGCACCTGACGCGCATCACCACCGACGCGCTGCTGGCCGAGGGCAAGGTCGACGAGGCCGAAGCCTACATGGTCGAACGCCAGCAATATTTCCTGCGAAACGGCTACCTGATCCGCAAACTCAACCAGGCCTATTTTGCCTTCTATGGCGCGTACGCCGATGTGCCCGGCGGCGCGGCCGGCGAGGACCCGGTCGGCCCGGCCGTGCGCGCCCTGCGCGAACAAAGCGCCTCGCTGGCCGACTTCGTCAACCGCATCGCGTGGATGACCAGTTTCGAAACGCTGCAAAAGGCGGTCCAGTAGACCGCGCCACCAAGGATACTTCATGCGCTCCAAATTGCTGCTCCTGTTTGCCTTGTTCGTTCTGGCGGGCTGTTCCGCGCCGCAAACCATCACACAGACCGCTGCACCGGACATGCAGGCCGACATCACCGAAGCCGCCACCCTGCCCGCGCCCACCCCTACGGCGGAAGGCAATGGCTGCACCACCGTCAACGCCGAGCCGACCGCCACCCCCATGACCTTCATGCCCGTCATCAGCGAGGCAGATTACATCTTCGGCCCGGCCGATGCGCCCGTGACCTTCATCGAGTATTGCGATTTCCAGGCCCCGATCTGCCGCTCGATGGCGGCGGTGATGGGCAATATCGCGCGCAATCACCCGGGCCAGGTCCGTCTGGTGTTCCGCCCCGTGCCGCTCAGCGGCCAGTTGGACAAATCCGAGCTGGCGGTGCAGGCGGCCATCGCGGCCGGAGACCAGGGTAAATTCTGGGAGATGTATGACGCGCTCTTCGTTAAGAGCGACGAGTGGGACGCACTCACGCCCGCGCAGTTCGAAGCCTGGGCGGAGGAACAGGCTGCCGGGCTGGGGCTTGACGGAGCCCGTTTCCAGGCGGGGATGAACAGCCCGGAAACGGCGGCCCGCATGAAGTCGATGTTCGATTCGGCGCGGGAAAGCGGCCTGCAGGCCGTCCCGCTGCTGCTGATCAACGGTTCGCCCCAGCCGTCCTTTTCCATCGACTACAACAGCATCGAGTCGACCGTCAGCCTGATCCTGCTGGCGGAGAGACAATTCAAGACCTGTCCGCCGATCACCATCGACCCGTCCAGGCAATACCTGGCCACCCTGCACACCGAAAAGGGCGATGTGGTGCTGGAACTCTACGCCGACAAGGCGCCCATCGCGGTCAATTCGTTCGTGTTCCTGGCGCGGCAGGGCTGGTACGACGGCGTGACGTTCCACCGCGTGCTGCCCGGCTTTATGGCCCAGGCAGGCGACCCAACCGGCACGGGGCGCGGCAACCCGGGCTACCTGTTCAAGAATGAGAATGACCCCTCGCTGCAATTCGACGCGCCCGGGCTGCTGGCCATGGCCAACTCGGGGCCCGACACGAACGGCAGCCAGTTCTTCATCACGTATGCGCCCCAGCCCAGCCTGAACGGGTCTTATACCATCTTTGGGCGCGTATTGAGCGGCATGGACGTGCTGGAAAGCCTGACAGCCCGCGACCCTGCGACCGCTTCCAGCCTGCCGCCTGGGGATAAGATCCTGAGCGTGGAGATCGTCGAAAAATAAGCGCACCACGGAGTAAAATCAAGCCCATGACTCTTTCCCCCTCCTCCCCCATCGCCCAGGACGGCGACCTGGCCCAACTGGTGGGCCTGCGGCACAAGCATTTCATCCTCACCCTGAAAGCCGGGGCCGAGTTCCAGACCCATCGCGGCGTGCTCAAACACGACGACCTGATCGGCAAATCGTGGGGCACACAGGTCTTCAGTCACCTGGGTTCGCCATTCTTCCTGCTTCAGCCTTCGATGGCTGATTTGCTGATCGACCTGCCGCGCAACACGCAGATCCTCTACCCCAAGGACATCGGCTACATCCTCATCACGATGGGCATCGCGCCCGGCCAGACCGTGATGGAAGCGGGAACTGGCTCGGGGTCCATGACGATTGCCCTGGCCTCGGCGGTCGGCCCGCAGGGAAAGGTCATCTCCTACGAGCAGAAGCCCGATACGCAGAACCTGGCGCGCAAGAACCTGGCCCGCATGGGACTGGCCGAGCGCGTGGAGTTCAAACTGCGCGACATCAGCGAGGGCATGGACGAGACGAACGTCTCGGCCTTCTTCCTGGACGTGCCCAACCCGTACGACCTGGTGCCGCAGGTCCGCGCCACGCTGCGCCCGGGCGGGTTCTTTTGCGCGTTGATTCCCACCTTCAACCAGGTGGAGAAAACCCTGTACGCGCTGCGCCGCAACAACTTCGCCTTCATCGAGACTTGCGAATTGTTGCTGCGTTTCTACAAATCCGAGCCCAGCCGCATCCGCCCCACCGACCGCATGGTGGCGCACACGGGCTTCCTGATCTTCGCGCGCCGCATCGAGCCCAGCGAGGACGAACGCACGCGTGAACTGCTCGAAGAGATCGGCGCGGGCCAACTGGAAGAAAGATAAAAGGAGAGCGACTTATGCGTAGAGGTTTTCGTCGCGCCTTCCGCCGCGCCATGGCGCCCGATGTCCCGCCGCTGTTGCAGCGTGCCAACGAGCTGCTGGCCAGCGGCGACTTTAACGGCGCGGCTGCGGCCTTCGAACAACTGGCCCAGGCCGCCGAGGGACGGGGCGGTCCGCGCGCGCCAAGATTCTTCCTCGACGCGGGCCGCGTGCGCATCCTGGCGGGTCAGACCGCGGCGGGCATGTCCCACCTCAAGCATGGATTGGAACTATTTGCAGTGCGCGGCGAGTTGTTGCATTTGCATCGCGCGGGCCAGCGCATCATCGCGGAGTTGAATCTGCGCGGCCTGAATGCTGAAGCCAAAGAGATCGAGGCCGTGTTGACGGGTCGCCTGCCCGCGAACTTCGCGCCGCCCGCCGTTCAGGCTCCCGCCCGCAGGCCGATCCTGCCCACGCATTGCCCGTCCTGCGGCGGCGCCGTCCGCCCCGACGAGGTCGAGTGGCTGGACGAGGTCACGGCAGAATGTTCGTATTGCGGCAGTCCCGTGCGCGGAGAGTGATTTCCCGTTGATGCCCGCCCTCAGTGAAGACTTCATCTGCGAACGCCTGCGCGCCGTAGACCCCGATCCGTTCGGCGACGGCTACGCCGAAGTGGACCTGGCCCCCGATTCGAAGGTCAAGTGCGCGGCGGTGCTGGTTCCGCTCGTGTCTGTGGACGGCGAGTGGCACCTGCTCTATACACGCCGCACCGACCGTGTCGAGTCGCACAAGGGACAGGTGTCCTTCCCCGGCGGTGCGTGCGATGAGGGTGAGACCACGCCCGAGCAGACCGCCCTGCGTGAGGCCCATGAGGAAGTCGGCATCCTCCCGCAGGATGTGCGCGTGCTGGGGCGGCTGACCAATATGATCACCATCACCCACTTTCGGGTCACGCCGGTGGTGGGCGTGGTGCCGTGGCCCTATGTCTTTCGTGTGGGCGCGGCCGAGGTGGCGCGCGTGTTCACCATTCCGCTGGCCTGGTTGGCCGAACCGCGCAACCGTTGGGAGTTTCCCTTTCCCGAGCGCAAACGCGCGCTGATTGCCTATCACCCCTACGACGGCGAATTGCTGTGGGGCGCGACCGCGCGCATGACGGTGGATTTTCTGAGCACGCTCGGGTTTTGAATTGTTCGGCAGAGCAAACCGTCAGATACCCGTTTCTCGCAAAAAAACAGCGACCGAATGGTCGCTGTTTTTTGTTCGATCCAGGGAGGATTACTCCTCGCCTTCTTCCTTCTTGCCCTTCTCGATGACTTCGGGCTCGGCGGTTTCACCAGCCGCGCCAGGCACGGCGGCTTCCTCGTCCTTGGCGAAGGTCGCGATCACGACCATCTCGTCGGGGTCGTCCAGGAAGCGGACGTTCTCGATGGGGGCAACATCGCGCACGTGGATGGCGTCGCCGATGCGGGCCAGCGCGCCCAGGTCCACGACGATACGCTCGGGCAGGTCGGTCGGGAGACATTCGACCTCGATCGAAGTCAGGTGGTTGACCAGCACCGCGTTGTAATCCTTGACCGCCAGCGACAGGCCGGTGAACTCGATGCGCACCTCGGTGCGGATATTCTCGGTCAGGTCCACAGCCAGGAAGTCGACGTGCAGCAGGCTGTTCTTGATGTAGTTGCGCTGCTTCTCGCGCACGAGCACGGGATATTCCGCGCCGTCCACGTTGATCATGATCAGGCTGGAGGAGGTCAGCTTGGCCAGGGCCAGCGACGCCGAGTGGGCTTCGAGCATGATCTTGACCGGCTCAACGTGACGCCCGTAGATGACGGCGGGCAGCTGCCCGGCGCGGCGCAGGGCCTTGACCTGCTTGCCAGTCACATCGCGTTTGGTGGCTTTGAGTGTTACACGTTCCATGTTTTCTCCTTGAGCGCCTCTCCCCTTTTAATAAAGGGTACCTTCGCTCGCTAGATGGATTTTCACCCGGCCCGCGGCCGGGGGATTCACGATTTTCGTCCGAACAGGGCGCGCGTCAGCAGGAACATGAGCCCCGCAAACAAGCCGCCCACCAGGCCCATGAGGATCGCGCCGCGCGTGTCGAGCACGGTCTTGACCTCGCCATCCACGCTGCGGGCCAGCAGCACCAGCGACTCGATCCGTTGCCCGTGGACCTCCTGGCCCACCACCACGCCCGCATAGGTGTTGCCCAATTCGGCCTTTTCCGCAACCACCACCCCAGCGTATCCGTTCAGTTGAACGGCCTGCGCGCGGATGGCGGCCGCGCCGCTGTTCTGCATGTGGACCTCGGCAGCCTCCACAAGTCCCAGCGCGGATTCGTGCGCCGTGACCTGCTGGGCGGTCGCTTCCAGCGTGCCCGCCTGATGGAGTTCCACCTCCCCGGCCTCGATGACCTCGGCGGAACTCTGGTGCATCCGCACCAATTCGGCCTGGACCTTCTCCACGTCCACCTGCGACAGGTTGGCGACTTGCGGCTGGTCGGTTTCGGGAGCGGTCGGTTCGAGCGTCATGGGGTCACTCCAGCGTTCTGGCATGAAATACGCCTCCCTGTCGAGCGGCGGAGGCGCAAAAGAACAGCGGGCTAGATTTTAGCCGCGCGGGGGCCATCCGTCAAGATAACGGGGACGACGTAGTTCAAAGGTCATGCAAAAAGGATGCCACGGTATAATGCCCCCATCTTCCTACAGGACCAACCATGAAACGATACCTTCTCTTTACCGTTTTCGTCTCGGGCATGACCACCATGGCCGCCGAGATGGCCGCTTCGCGCCTGATCGGTAACGTGTTCGGCACCAGCAACCTGGTATGGGCCAGCATCATCGGGCTGATTCTCATCTACCTCACGCTGGGATATTTCCTGGGCGGGCGCTGGGCCGACTCCAACCCCACGGCGGGCGCGCTCTACCGCGCCCTGGCCTGGGCCGCCTTCACCGTGGGGCTGGTCCCGTATGTGGCGGGACCCGTCCTCAGGTCCGCGGCCACGGCCTTCGAGGGCTTGCAGGTCACCGTGCTGGCGGGCTCCTTCGCGGCGGTGCTGGTCCTGTTCGTGGTGCCCATCACCTTGCTCGGGACCATCTCGCCTTTCGCCATCCGCTTGAGTGTGGAAGACGCCACTTCGGCGGGCAGGATGGCGGGCACGATCTACGCCGTCTCGACCCTGGGCTCGTTTATCGGCACTTTCCTGCCCTCGCTGGTGACCATCCCCGCCATCGGCACAAAGAACACTTTCCTGCTCTTCGGCCTGCTGCTGCTCTTTGTGGCGCTGGCCGGGCTGGGACGATTCGCCAGCCGCCGCGAGATGCTGCTGCACCTGTGGATGCCCGCGGCCCTGGCGCTGGCCGCGCTGCTCTCGGCCAACCAGGCCATCAAGTCCAACACGGGACAGGTGTACGAGGCTGAGTCGGCTTATAACTACATCCAGGTGCAAAACCTGAACGGCTTTACCGTGTTGCGCCTGAACGAAGGCCAGGGCGTACATTCGATGTATCACCCCGACACGCTGCAATACGGCGGACCGTGGGAGCAATTCCTGGTTGGGCCGTATTTCAACGCAGGCAAACGCCCTGCGGACGTGCAGCGCATGGCCATCGTGGGACTGGCTGCGGGCACGGCGGCGCGCCAGGCCACAGCGGTGTACAACGGCCTGCCCATCGACGGCTTCGAGATCGACCCGCAGATCGTGGAAGTGGGCCGCGAATACTTCCACATGGACATGCCCAACCTGACCGTCCACGTGGAGGATGGCCGCCTGGGCCTGGAGCAAAGCGAATACAAATACGACATTATCGGCGTGGACGCTTACCGCCCGCCTTACATCCCGCCGCACATGACCACCCGTGAGTTCTTTGCCATCTGCGCCGCGCACCTGACCGATGACGGGGTGCTAACCATCAACTCGGCCAGCACCCCGGGCGACCGCCGCCTGATCAACGGGCTGGCCACCACCATGGCGACCGTCTTCCCTTCGGTACACATCATGGACATCCCCGGCACGCTCAACACGATGATCTTCGCTACCAAGCAGCCCACCCGCCCCGAAGACTTCGCCGCCAATCTCGTGGCGCTGGCGCAGGACCCGAACACACATCCGCTGCTGCTGGCGGCCATGCAGACCACCTTCGCGCACCTGCAGCCCGGCTACGAGACCACCACCGTCTTCACCGACGACCTGGCCCCCATCGAGTGGATCGTCAACGACATGGTCATCCGCTTCGTGGTGGGCGGTGAGGTGGAGATCTTACAGTAACCTCGTCATTGCGAGGAGCGTAGCGACGAAGCAATCTCCTACTATTGGGAGGCTGCTTCGTCGGAAAGAACAGCCTCCTCGCAGCGACGTTTTTGGAGCAATCATGAAATTCCATTATTCGACTGCACTCTCCTGGCTTGTCACCCTGCTCACCCCACTATTTCTGATCGGGCTGGCCCTGCGCATCATGCTTGCACCGTGGTTCCTGACCGTCGAGTACAACATGCCCTACTTCCCCGCGGACGAGTACGGCTTCACCAAGGCGGACCGTCTGCGCTGGGCGCCCTACGCCTTGAACTACCTCACCAATAATGCGGATATTTCCTACCTGGGCAACCTGAAATTCGACGATGGTATGCCGCTCTATAACGAGCGCGAACTTAGTCACATGCGCGACGTCAAACAGGTGACGCAGGGCGGGCTGCGCGCCTGGGCCGTTTCGCTGGCGGCGCTGGCCCTGCTCGGGCTGTGGGCCTGGCGCGGGAACTGGGGTCAGGCCTACGTCCAGGGGCTGCGGCGCGGCGGCTGGCTGGTGATCATCCTGGCGGCCGGTTTCGGCGGGTTCGCCGCCGTCGCCTTCTGGCAATTCTTCGCCTTCTTCCACAGCCTGTTCTTCACGGGCGACTCGTGGATCTTCCTCTTCTCCGACACGCTCATCCGCCTGTTCCCGATGCAGTTCTGGCAGGACGTTTTCACCTGGGTGGGCGCGATCGTGATCGGCGGCGCGCTGCTGCTGGCCTTTGGGCTGAAACCAAAGACGGCCTGACGGGTTGTATCGTTCGGTTCATGCAGTATAATTTCACCCGAGGAGCAGAGGATGTCTTTGACTTTATCTTTGGAGAACCGCGTGGCGCTCGTGACGGGCGGCTC
>CALLJA010000627.1 GCA_938008865.1 uncultured Anaerolineales bacterium | reverse complement strand
GAAGATCCCATCGCCACCTATCACCTGCAAGCCTACGACGCCGCCCTGATGCTCTTCACCGCCATCGAGCAGGCATCCATCCCCGCCTCCAGCACCGACAATACCCTGTTCATCCAGCGCCAACTCCTGCGCGACAGCATCCTGCGCGTGCGCGGCGTGCAGGGCCTGAGCGGCACCCTTACCTGTTCCGAATTGGGCGACTGCGCCGAACCCAGGATCACCATCTTCCAGGTACGGGACAACACCTTCGCCCCCATCTACCCCTAGGAGACCATGACCTCCGCAGAGATCATCACCATCGGCACCGAGATCCTGCTCGGTGAGATCGTGGACACCAACACCCGTTACCTGGCTCGCAACCTGCGCGGCCTGGGCGTGGACCTGTACCGCACCGTCACCATCGGCGACAACGTCGAGCGCATCGCCTCGGCCATCCGTGAGTCACTGGAACGCGCTGAGGTTGTCATCACCACAGGCGGCCTCGGCCCCACCGTAGACGACCCCACCCGCGAGGCCGTGGCCCGCGCCTTCGGCACCGAGGTGGAATTCCGTGAAGAGTTGTGGCAGCAGGTGGTCGCCACCATCCAGCGCTATGGCCGCAGCCCCTCCGAGAATCAGAAGCGGCAGGCCTACGTCCCGAAGAATGCCATCGCGATCCCCAATCCTGTCGGCACTGCGCCCGCCTTTATCGTGGAAACCGAACATAGCGCCGTCATCTGCCTGCCAGGCGTCCCGAAAGAGATGGAACACCTGCTACACGAAACGGTCATCCCCTACCTGCAAAAACGCTTCGACCTGCGCCACATCATCAAAGTGCGCGTCCTGCATACCGCGGGCCTGGGCGAAGGCATGATCGACGAAAAGATCGGCGACTTGGAAACGCTCTCCAACCCCACGGTCGGGCTGGCCGCCCACAACGGCGTGGTAGACATCCGCATCGCGGCCAAGTCTGAGGCTGAGGCCGAGGCCGACCGCAGAATCGCCGAGGTCGAACAAGACCTGCGCGCACGCCTGAAGGAAATCATCTTTGGTGCAGACGACGACACGCTGGAAGGCGTCACACTGGCTGCCGCTGACCGCCGCGGCTGGAACGTGGTTACCCTCGAGCACGGCCTGACCGACTCGCTCAGCCGCCGCCTGCCCAACCTCACCAGCCTAAACCTCCAGCCTGGTTCCCTTATGGACGAACTGCGCGCCGCCCTCGGGCGCGACCCCGCCAAGAACACAGCCCTGGGCATTGCCTGCTTCGTGGACGACATGGCCGCCGAGTTGGGCGTCATCACCCCGCGCGGGAAAAAATCTATGCGCATCACCTATGGCGGGCATCCGCGCAACCTACCCCGCTGGGCCTTTAACAACGCCCTCAACTTGCTGCGGCTCGAGGCGCGCTCCAC
>CALLJA010000626.1 GCA_938008865.1 uncultured Anaerolineales bacterium | reverse complement strand
ATAAACTCATGAACTGGCTTGAAGTATCTCTCACCGTGGACGGCGAACTGGCCGAATCCGTGGCCGATGTGCTGGCGCGTTATGCGCCCAACGGCGTGATGACCGAACAGGGCGTGCGCTTCGTCAACGACGAGGACGAAGGCACCGCCACCGGGCCGATCACGGTCCGCGCCTATCTGGAGGTCAACGATCAGCTCGAAGAGACGCGCCAAAAGCTGGAGGAGTCGCTGTACTTCCTCGGGATGATCCAGCCCGTACCCGCTCCCAGCTACAAGCAGATCGCCGACCAGAACTGGATGGAGGCCTGGAAGCAGCACTACAAGCCGATCCTGATTGCGCGTCGACTGGTGATTGTTCCCGCCTGGTTGGATTCTCCCCAGCCCGAGCGGATTCCGATCAAGATCAACCCGGGCATGGCCTTTGGCACGGGGACTCATCCTACCACCCAGCTTTGTCTGGAACTGGCCGAAGTCTTTGCGGATAGCCATAAGTTATCCGCCGCCATCGATGTGGGCTGCGGGTCGGGCATCCTCTCGATTGCGGCGCTCAAGCTGGGCGCGGAAAAAGTCCTCGGCGTGGACATCGACATTGAGTCGGTGCGTAACTCGCGCGAGAATGCCGAGATGAACGGCATCGGCGACGAACTGCTTCTCGGTCAGGGTTCGGTGGCGGAAGTGCTGGCGGGACAGTTTGTCTTCCAGTCCGCGCCGTTGGTGCTGGCCAACATCCTCGCGCCGATCATCATCCGTCTTTTTGGCATGGGCCTGGCGGACCTGGTCGAGCCAGGCGGCACCATCATCCTGAGCGGGATCCTGGCCGAGCAGGAGCAAAACGTCATCGAGGCGGGGCAGTCTCACGGTCTGACCTTCGTGGAGCGCCGTCAAATGGGCGATTGGGTGGCATTTTCCATGCAGCGCGGAGAATTGTCAAAATAAGTCAACTTTGTCAACACCGGGCCTGATATAAACGCGTCATCATCAAAAAAGGAGAATGACATGAAATCAGGTTTGTTGAAAGGTATTGGCGCCATCGCCGTTCTGGCGCTCGTTTCCATGGCTTGCGGGGCGGCCGTGCCGACCATCGCGGTCCCTACCGTGGACATTCAGTCTGTGGCTACCCAGCTTGCCCCCGTGGCTACTCAACTCGTCCCTGTGGATAATGGCGGAGATTCCCAGCCGCCTGCCGATAACGGCGGGGGCCAGATCCTGTCGGATAACTTTGAGAGCCGCAGCAGCAACTGGGGCGTGGGCACCGATACTGATTATGAGGTCCAGTATGTCGACGGCGCGCTGCAGATCAAGGTGGTGCCTGCCAATATGAAGGTGTACAGCGGCCCGAACGGCACTACGTACAAGAACATCCACATCGAAGCAGACGCCATCAATCAGGGCAGCGACCCGAAGGCTGCGTTCGGCGTGCTCTGCAATCAGCAGGTGATCAGTGATGAGTTCTATTTTGGCTACGTCACGCCCAGCGGAGAATACGGCATTGTCAAGTCCGTTTTCATCAACGATGATGTGGAACTGACCTCTGGCACGACCGACCTGATTGCGCAGGATGCGTCCACCTATCGCATCGGCCTGGATTGCGCCGCCAACGGCACGATGACCCTCTACGTCAACGGCCAGCAGGTGGCGACCGCCTCCGATACCGAGTACGCGGGCGGCATGGTCGGCGTGCTTGCCTGGAGCGGCGACGTGGAGTCGGGCACGGTTGTCTCGTTCGATAATTACCTCATCACCGAACTTCCGTAAGCTCAACCACACCCCGTTCGTGACAGCCGCCCGCGGGCGGCTGTCACTTTTTAACCGACCGTTTCTTGTTTCTGTGCTATGATTCAAGACATGGACCGCCGCAAACTGCTCCTGTACCTGTCGTTGAACGTGCTGGTCTCGGCCTGCGTGACGGGATTGATTCTGTTCTGGTACGACCGCAACTACCGCGCCACCCTGTCGCCTGTGGTTGCCCAATCCGTGGCTGTGGATGGGAGCGGAACCGCCGCTCCCGCCGTGACGACCACCCCGCAGGGCGACATCCCCGTGGAGATCGTCAGCGTGGTGGGGGCGGGGACGCTGGACGCCGAGTCGGTTGTCATCCGTTACGGCGGCGATGGACAGTTGAACCTGGCGGGCTGGCAGCTCAAGGACGAGGACGGCAATACCTTCACCTTCCCGCAGTTGACGCTCTACACCAACGGCGCGGTGCGCGTCCACACCGCGGCAGGCGCAGACACGGTCATCGACCTGTATTGGGGCATCCCCGCCATCGTGTGGAGTTCGGGCGAGAACGCCCGCCTGTATGATTCGCAGGGCAACCTGCAGGCCGTATATCGAATACCATAATCCCCAAAAAATGACCCAGGCCCTCTACCGCAAGTACCGCCCCAAAGGATGGGACACCGTGATCGGACAGGATCACGTGGTCCAGACCATCACGAACGCCATCAAGGCGGACCGTGTCGGTCACGCCTACCTGTTTGCGGGTCCGCGCGGCACGGGCAAGACCACGGTTGCGCGTCTTCTGGCCAAGGCGGTCAACTGTCAGAACCCCGACCCCGCGAAGCGTCCCTGTAACGAGTGCGATTTCTGCAAGGCCGTCAACGAGAATCGCTTCCTCGACCTGATCGAGATCGACGCCGCCTCCAACACCTCCGTGGACGATGTCCGCGATCTGCGCGACAAGATCAACTTTGCGCCCTCGCAGGGCAAGTACAAAATTTACATCATCGACGAAGTCCACATGCTCTCGACAGCCGCCTTCAATGCGCTGCTCAAGACGCTCGAAGAGCCACCGCCGCACGCCATCTTTGTGCTGGCTACGACCGAGATCCACAAGATTCCCGCCACGGTGCTCTCGCGCTGTCAGCGGCACGAGTTCCGCCGCGTGCCCGTGGACGAGATTGTGACCAACCTCAAGGGCATCGTCGCCGCCGAAAATCTCAAGGCCGACGAAGAGGCCCTGACCCTCATCGCCCGTCAGTCGGCGGGCGGCATGCGCGACGCCCAATCCCTGCTCGACCAGCTTGCCTCGACGGGTGACACCATCACCCTGGCGTTGGCTCAGACCGTGCTCGGTACTGCCACCAGTCAGACCGTGCTGGATGTGGTCCACTCGGTGCTCGAAGCCGACCCCGCGCATGGCCTTGAAGCCATCCACAGGGCGTTCGATTCGGGCGCCGATCCGCGCTCGCTGGCGCGTCAATTGGTCGAATATCTGCGCGGCTTGATGCTGATTCAGATGGGCAATGGCGACCAGGTTGAAGCCACCGCCGAAGTCCGCAAGCAGATGGATGACCACTCGAAGTCCTTCTCGCCTGCCGAAGTGTTGCGCATGATGAAAGTCTTCAACACAGCCGCGGCGGACCTGCGCGGCGGCTGGCAGCCGTCCCTCAGTTTGGAATTGGCCCTGGCGGAATTGATGGAGCCCGCGCCTGCCTCCGTTTCGACGGCGCAGCCTGCGCCCGCAGCGCGGACGTCCAGGCCCCAGCCTGCCCCCGCTTCCCAAACGGCGGCCCAGCCCAAGGCTGAGTCTGCGGAAGCGCCCAAAGGCGGGAACCCCGCCATCGGCGCGGGGGAGGTCGTCAAAGCCTGGAAGCAGATTATCGCATCCCTGCCCAGGGCGCAGGTCAACGTGGGCGCGCTGCTCAACTCGGTCAAACTGATCGATGTGCAGGGCGGCACGCTGATCCTCGGCTTTGCCAGCGATGTGCTGGTCGAGAAGATGAACAAGCCCGACCAGATCGAGGCCGCCCAGAAGGCCATCGCCGATGTGCTGGGCGTCAACCTGACCATCCAGTGCACGGTCTCCACGGCCAAGGGCAAGGTCCCGCCGCACGTCCCGCAGGACGGCATGGTGGCCACGGCCATCCAGCACGGCGGCGAGATCGTGGATATGGACGAATAGAACCGATCAATAGGATTTAGGAGATTTTTATGGCAAAAGGATTCAATCGAGGGCCCGCGATGGGCGGGCAGGGCGGCATGATGCAGCAGTTGCAGCGCCTTCAAAAGCAGATGGAGGAAGCCCAGTCCAAACTGGCCGAAGAGACCGTCACCGCCACGGCGGGCGGCGGGGCGATCAAGGTCACCATGACGGGCGACCAGAAGTGCCGCGAAGTAATCATCGACCCCGAACTGCTCAAGGACGCCGATGCCGAGATGCTGCAAGACTTGGTGCTCTCGGCTGTCAACATGGCGCTCGACCAGTCGCGTGAACTGGCGGCCCAGCGCATGGGTCCGCTGGCTGGCGGGTTGCC
>CALLJA010000625.1 GCA_938008865.1 uncultured Anaerolineales bacterium | reverse complement strand
GACCCAGGTCCCGTTCCAGTGGTCGCCGCGGTTGTTGAGGATGTAGACCAGCCCGGGTGCGGAGTCATATCCGCTGCGCTGCATGATGTAGAGCGTGTCAGACAGGAACAGGGTCGAGGTCCCGCCCGCCGCGTATCGTTCGTGCGCGCCCACCAGGGCGGCGATCCCGTTGGGTGTGCCTTCGAGGGCCAGGTTGTAGTTGAAGTAGTCCTTCCAGAACACGCAAGGATAGCCTTCATGCGTGAGGATGTAACTGTAGGCCAGCAGTTTGTCGTTGACGATGGGACGGCCCTCGTCGCGCAGGTCATGGTTCTCGACGAAGGTGACAGTGGACTGTGGCTGGTGCCTGAGCACGGTATCCCAGGTGGCGAAATTGCACAGGCTGAAGCCGTACTGGTCGCATAGGGCCTTGAGCATTTCGCGCAGCGGAAAGTCGAAGGCATCGACGGGGTTCGAGTTGGAGAAGTTGGCCAGGTCCACCCAGTTCTCGATGGCGCGGGCGTTATCCCAGAACTCGGCCACGCCGTACGGGCGGACGGGTTGCCCGTTGCGCAGGTAGCGGTATTCCTGGAAGGCCTGGATGGTGTAGGAGCCGTAGCCCTTGACGAAGTCGTAGCGGAATCCGTCGAAGCCGAGCTCTTCGACCAGCCAGCGCGCCAGCTTGAGCAGCTCGGCGTACACATAGGGATTGCGGTGTGAGAGGTCGGGCATGTCGCCAAAGGTCATTTCGTCCCAGGACTCGTACATGTTGGGGTGGAAGGCTTCCCAGTTGCGCGGGAATTTTCCGCTCCTGGGCTGGAACAGGGTCCAGCGCGACTGGCCTGTGATGGGGTTGACCTCCTGCTGGTCCGCGCCGTTGTTGTGGTTGATGACGATGTCTGCAATGACGCCCAGGTGGTGCTCGTGCGCCTCGCGGATGAGCGCCTCCAGTTCCGCGCGGGTGCCAAACCAGGTGGGGATTCCGCCCTTCTGGTCGAACTCGCCCAGGTCGTAGAAGTCGTACGGGTCGTAGCCCATCGACGGTCCGCTGATATTGCCCGCTTTGTGCGCGGGCGGCAGCCACAGGGACGTGAATCCCGTTTTGGCCAGCGCGGGAATGTTGGCCCGGATGGTGTTCCACCACTGGAATTCCTTCCCGTCCTCGCGCGGGCAGTCCCAGTAAAAAGTTTGCAACATGACACCCATAATCGCTTCTCCTTGGTTGGTGGAACAGATTGTACTGGCAAACGAACAGGACGGCGATGGGATGCCCGTCCTGTTATGGCTAAATCTCGTACTCGTCGCCGTCCTCGTTCGAGAGGAAATAGGTCTGCGCGGGCAGCAGCACGTGTTTGCGCTTCCAGGTCGGGTAGACGGTGGTGCAGTACGAGCGCGGCAGGCGCTTGATCAACGACGAGTCATACAGGAAGATCGAACGGTTGGTGATGCGCTCGATCACGGTCCAGTGGTCGTGATAGCCTTGCAGACCCAGGACGATGGCGCGGCGCGGTGTCCCGTCTAGGAAGGACTGCATCGACCGCCAGAAGGTGGTCAGGTCTGGGTTGGGCACGCCGCGCCAGGGGATCTCCACGCTCTGGATGCGCTTCTTGCCGACCACTTTGTTCAAGATCACGAGCATCTCCTTGTGGATGATGCCCCCGATCAGGAACTTCCCCAGCAGTTTGCGCCGCGAGAGGAAATGGATTAGGTCGTTGAACAACTCCTGCGTTTCGTCGTCGGTCGAGCGGTTGATGATGCGCTCGGCATTGACGATGCTGTATAGTCCGCATAGCGAATCCAACCCTCCCTGCTGGAAGGGCGGAAGGCTCATACCTGATTGCGTATAGACTACCATGTGGATGAAAACCTGCCTGCAACCCTGCGGTGGATTCGCCAACCCGTCCTTCCCGAACGACCGTGCGCGGTCCGCTGCTGACGGCTGGCCCGCCCACTATACAACAAATTCCCCCAGGCTTCAAGCGATTCGCCCCTCCTGGACCTCAGGCCGCTCCCAGCAGCCCGGGCAGTTCCCCCAGCGAATGGATCGTGACGTACCGCGCCCCATGGCGGACCTCGTCTGAGCGCGGGTTGAACCACACAGCGAATATCCCCGCCGCGTTGGCAGCCAACACGTCTTTCTCGAAGGTGTCGCCCACCATTGCCGCCGTCTCGGGGACGACTTCCATGTCCGCCAGAATGTGGCGGTAAAAATCCACGCCCTTGGGCAGCCTCGTGTTCTTGAAACAATAGATGCGCGCAAAGAAGCGGTCCAGCTCCACGCGTGCCAGCGCCCCACGGATCTGCGCCTCATCCGAGATGGCCGCGCTGGTCGCCAGGACGCAGGTCCGCCCGTCCGCGTGGAGTCGTTCCAGCGCCTCTGCGATCCCTTCCACCGTGTACACGGTCTCCCACTCCACCATCGGTGTGGTGACGGCAGGGTCATCGTACATGACCGTGTCGCCCCAATCGAAAAGGATGACAGAAGGCCGGAACATTATTTCTTTCGCTTGGCCCTATTTTCTGCCACCCTGTATTCGACGATCCTGCGGATCAAGTCCAGCGGCAGAGGCTGGTGGATGGGGAATTGCACCGAACCTTTCGCGCCCGCATACCCCGAAAGTTCCTGCTTGAAAGCCTCGATGCCCGAGGGCGTGGGATAAAACCCGATATGATTCTTGAAGGCGGCAAAATGGACCAGGTTGCCGTTCAGGTCAAAGGTTGGCATCTGGTAACTTATCTTTTCCTTCGCCTCGGGGACAACGGCTTTAATGACAGCGCGTAATGCCTCCAGGATTTTTTGCGTTTCTTCGGGAAACGCGGCTATGTACTCGTCGATGGAGGTAAAACCTGATTTTTTTTGTTCCATGGAGAGGTCCTTTTCTGTGCAGGTCGCCTGCCTCCCATGTGAGGGATGATCGAAGAACCGAAAGAAAAAACCTGCACTTTCGTGCAGGCCTCATCTCACGGTGTAATGTACTCGCGCAGGTTGTGTTCCACCGCGTAGGCGGCGGCCTCGGCGCGGTTGTTGACGCTCAATTTCGAGAGGATGCTCGACACATAATTCCGCACCGTGCCTTCGCCCAGGAACAACGCTTTGGCGATCTCGCGGTTGGTTTTTCCTTCCGAGACCAACAGCAGCACGTGCTTTTCCTGCTGGCTGAGGTGGGCGAAGGCCGAAGCCTCCTCCTCTTTCACCGCGCGGCGCACTTCCTGGAAGACGCGCTGGGTGACGGCGGGATCGAGCAGCGCCTCGCCGCGTCCAACCGCTTCGAGCGCCTTGACCAGGTCCTCGCTGCCGATCTGCTTCAAGATGTAGCCCGAAGCGCCCGCGCGGATGGCCGAGAAGAGCATCTCGTCCTCTGCATACGAGGTCAGCATGATGACCTTCGTGCCCGGGAAGCGGTTCACGATCTCCTCACAGGCCTCGATGCCCGAGGTGCCCGGCAGGCGGATGTCCATCACCACCACATCAGGCTGGAGGGCGGTCACCTGCTCGATGGCCTCGCGGGCCGAGCCAGCCTCGCCAACAATCTCGAATTGCTGGTTGCGCTCCAGGAGGGCCTTCAGCCCCAGGCGCACGACTTCATGATCGTCCACAAGAATAATGCGTTGTTTTGACATGGTGTGCTGATTTTACCCTAACTTTGTCGTGAAAGTCGAGAAGAAAAACCAGCGGGGACCCATTTTGGGTCCCCGCTGGTTTTTGGACCTTTGAGTGGGTCCAGTTTCGTCGGTTTTACTTCGCCTTGACCGTGATCGTCTTCGGGCGGACCTCCTCCGCCTTGGGCAGGCTGATGGTCAGGATTCCGTCCTCGAACTCGGCCTTGGCCTTGTCGGCCACCACGTCGGTTGGCAGCAGGATGCGGCGCTCGAACGAGCCCCAGCGCTGTTCGCGGATGTGCCAGGCCTTGTCCTTGTTCTCGTCCTTCAGACGGACTTCGCCCTTGATGCTCAAAACGTCACCAGTCACGCTGATCTGCACATCGTCCGACTTCATACCCGGGACGGCAGCCTTGACCACCAACTCGTCATCGGTCTGGTACATGTCGATGGCGGGCGCAGACAGGCTGCCCGTCATGCTGATCGGGCGGGTGAAGGCGTCATCGAACAGACGGTCCATCGCCTCACGCAGGGTCATCATTTCACGAGCGGGTTCCCAACGGATTAGATTTGACATAGCAACCTCCTTTATGGTTGATTGGTTGGATGCCGTTAATATAAAACGCCTGCGTTGGAAGTGCGCAAGCGTTTCGTCAAAAATTCGTATGAGGTTTTG
>CALLJA010000624.1 GCA_938008865.1 uncultured Anaerolineales bacterium | reverse complement strand
CTGCACCGCGTCGCCACCTACACGGGCGATTATCGCTGGCTGTGCAAACATCACTACGACGCCTGGCAGCCCAACATCCCCGACGTGATCCACCCGTAGCGCAGGAGCCCGCATGGACCCGACCCCGAAAGCCGCCGATAACCGCCTGTACCTGTGCGCGCCCGTCAACGCGCTGGTGGAGGGCATCTACGAACAGAACATCCCGCTGGCCGAGATCAAACAGCACGGCGATTTTGGCCTGGGCACCTTCAACGACCTGGACGGGGAGATGGTCCTGCTCGACGGGCAGGTCTACCGCGTGGGCGGAGACGGCTCCGTTTCGCAGGTCGACGACCAGGTCAAGACACCCTTCGCCTGCGTGACCCATTTCCGCGCGATGAGCCACGAGACCAGCCAGCGCGCCCTGACCTACGCCGAGTTCCTGGCCTGGCTGACCGACCTGATGCCCTCGCCCAACCTGTTCTACGCCTTCCGCGTGGAGGGCGAGTTCGCCCGCGTGCGCACCCGCTCCGTGCCCAGGCAGGAGGCCTACCGTCCGCTGGTGGAAGTGACCAAAGACCAGCCCATTTTCGAGTTCGAGGACGTGCAGGGTACGCTGGTCGGCTTCTTCACGCCCGCCTTCCTGCCCTCGTTGAGCGTGCCAGGCATCCACCTGCATTTCCTCTCATACGACCGCGCCAGCGGCGGGCACCTGCTCGAATGTTCCCCGCGCCAGGTGCGCGTCGAGATCCAGTTCCTGTACACGCTCGAACTGTCCCTGCCTATCAGCCTCGATTACCTGACCTGGGATTTCCAGCGCGACATCGGCAAGGACCTGGATAAGGCGGAGAAATGACCACCACGGTTCATGCTGCGCGAAGAAAAAAGCCTCTCGAATTTTCGAGAGGCTTTGCCTTTTTTGAGCCTACTGCTTGTCCTTCTGGTTTTCCGCAATGCGGACAGCCACCTTTTGCACCAGGGTGGTCAGGCCGCTGGCGGGGTTGATCATGGTGTTGATGGCGATCTCGGCCACGTCTGGGACCAGTCCCGCCACATTCTTGACGATCTCTTCCACGCCCGCTTCATCGTCCGCATCGGTCTTGGTCTCCAGCGACTTGAGGTTGTCCAGCAGTTTGGTCTTCTCGTCCGAGTCGGGCAGTTGTGCGACCATCTGGTACAGGCTGGCCAGCGTGTGGGCGGCGGCCTGGGCTTCGGCCGTCGCAGCGGGAGTCTCAGCGGCGGCAGGGACGGGTGCCTCGGCAACAGTCGCAGGAGCGGGAGTCTCGGTCACGGCAGCAGGCGCAACTTCTGCCGCAGGCGCAGCGGGGATGGGCGCGGGTGCAGGCTGAACGGGGCAGCCTGGGCGGCCGTTTCCGCCGCACGCTGTTCGAGGATGGCTTCGCGCGTCAGGCCAGGCTCGAGGAATTCATTGCAAAAACGGCACTTTCTGGCCGTGGCCTTGATCATCTCTCCACAGAACGGACATGGAACGTCAGCAGCAACCATGGTCATCCTCCACCAGTCCTCGAAAA
>CALLJA010000623.1 GCA_938008865.1 uncultured Anaerolineales bacterium | reverse complement strand
ACCACCGCCTTGAGGGGCAGCAGGTAGCGGCCGTCCTTGGGGAACAGGGAGGTCTCGAACTCGGTGCGGCCGATCCGCGCGCGGACGGGGATCACGCCCCAGCCATAGGTCACCAGGTTGGAGATCGACTTGATCTCGCGGCTGGGACCCTCGGGCACGGCCACGAAGAAATACGGCGCGGGTCCGCGCCAGAAGACGACTATACCGCTAAATTCGATTTGCATGAGAAAAGTATATCATCCCTGTTTCGATACAAACGTCTCATGGAAAATCGCTGGGGTTAAAGTTTTGTACACGGATTTCGTGGAAAACACGGATTCTCATGGATTTTTTTAACGTGAATAATAGATAAGTTTTTTCACACGAATCGCGGGGCTAAAGCCCGCTGCTCAACACATGGAAGCCCCTTTGGGGCTGGCACAACCAGCCCGAAGGGCTTCCATGAACTGAGGCAGGGCTTCAGCCCGCACTGAACAACGCTAAACATGATTCACGTTTTTTAAGGCTTTTCCGTGCAACTCCGTGAAATCCGTGGCCTCCGTGTACCGAAGAAACAGGCCGCGCTCGATGCGCGGCCTGTTCACAGACTACCAAACTTGATGCACTTGTTCGCGGATCGTTCGGTCGTACACCGCGCGGACCTGGGCCATCGTCTCGGCGGAGAGCGGCGGCAGGTCGGCGGCGCTGAAGTTCTCCTCGGCCTGGGAGGGGCGTTTCGCGCCGGGGATGGCGCAGGTCACGGCCTCGAACATCAGAATCCAGCGCAGGGCGAACTGGGTCAGGCTCATGCCTGCGGGACAGAGGGCCTTGAGTTCCTCGACCGCCTGCAGGCCGATGGCGTAGTCCACGCCCGAGAAGGTCTCGCCGCGGTCGAAGGATTCGCCGTGACGGTTGAAGGCGCGGTGGTCGTCTGCATCGAAGGTGGATTTCGCTCCCAGCTTGCCCGTCAGCAGGCCCGAGGCCAGCGGCACGCGCGCCAGGATGCCCACCCGCTTCTTTTGGGCCTGCTCGAAGAACAGGTCCGCGGGGCGCAAGCGGAACAGGTTGAAGATGATCTGCACGCTCTGCACGTTGGGATATTCGATGGCCTTGAGCGCCTCCTCCACCTTTTCCACGCTCACGCCGTAATAGCGCAGCTTGCCCGCCTTCACCAGGTCATCGAGCACGCCGAAGGTCTCGGGCATGTAATAGACCTGCGTGGGCGGGCAGTGCAGTTGCAGCAGGTCGAGCGCGTCGGTATCGAGGTTCTTGAGGCTGCGCTCCACGAAGGCGGTCAGGTTGGCGCGGTTGTAGCCTTCCGCCGTGTGCGGGTCCAGCCGACGGCCCGCCTTGGTGGCGATGTGGATCTCGCCGCCGTGCTCGCGGCGCAAGCGGGCCAGCAGGCGCTCGCTGCGCCCGTCGCCATAGACGTCGGCCGTGTCGAAGAAGTTGACGCCCAACTCCAGGGCGCGCCGCATGGCCGCCAGCGACTCGTCGTCGTCCACGGGACCCCACGTCCCGCCGATGGCCCAGGCCCCGAAACTCATGGCCGAGACCTTCCAGCCTGTGCGTCCCAATTCACGATATTGCATGATATGCCTCCAGAAGTGATGCTGAAATGATTTTCATTCCGCCGATTCGAAGACGGCCACCGCGCGCACGGGCGAGCCCGTCCCGCCGCGGATCTTGAGCGGCAGCCCGATGAAGCGGAAGCGTCCCCGCCCGACCAGCAGGTGCAGGTTGACCAGGTTCTCGTAGTGGGTGAAGCCCATCTCGCCGCAGATGGCATGGACCTGTTTGTTGGAGACGTGCCGCACCCCGGGCGCCGCCGACTCGACCCCGAAGGCCGCGATCTCCCTGCCGCCCAGCCAGCGGGCCGCCTCGGCGCTCAGGCCGGGCGCGTTCTGCCAGGCGTCGCTGCCGAAGGCGCGCCGATAGTGGTCGGTGTGGATCAGGACCGTGTCGCCGGGCCGAATCTCCGCTCCCGCCGCCGCGAGGGCCTGCTCCAGGTCCGCGACCTCGATCAGTTCCCCCGCGCCCTTGTGCGAAAGGTCCAGGCAGATGCCCCCGGTGTAGAACATGCCGAGCGGCATCGTGTCGATGGACTGGCCGCGATAGGCGCGCCCCATGTGGTTGAGCGCGTCGACGTGCGTGCCGGTATGTTCGCTCATCTCCAGGCGGTGGACGGCGGGCGAAATCTCCTGGCTGTCGGCCAGGCCGTCCCACTGCTCGTGCGTGGCGTGGACCGTGACGCGCACCTCGGGCATCCCGGGGAAGAGCGTCATGCCCGTGTAGATCTCCTGGCTCAAGTCGATGATCTCGGTCATGGCGGATTCCTTTCAAGGCGGAAATTATATTCCCGATTTTCCCGTGCTATACTCGGACCGCGCGTCGAAAGCGTGGTCCTCCCGTTCACTCGGGGAGAGTCAAAACTCGGAAGACATTTGCAGGAGAGCATGAACGGACAAACCCGCGCCAACATCAAACCCGGCCTGACCGTGCTGATCGTCCTCAAGCAGGACCAGCGCACGGGCAAACTGACCCGCGGCGTGGTCAAGGACATCCTGACCAAATCGCCGACCCATCCGCACGGCATCAAGGTGCGCCTGACGGACGGGCAGGTGGGGCGTGTGAAAGAGATCGTGATGGAATAAAAAGAGGCCGCGAGTTTCGCGGCCTCTCGTTTTGACGGGGTTCAGGGCAGGTTGAAGGTCTTGACCAGGAAGACTGCCATCTGCGCGCGCGAAACGCTTTCGTGCGGACAGTAAAGGTTGGCTCCGCAGCCCCCCGTGATCCCCTCAGCGGCCAGCTGCTCGATCCAGGCGGCGGCCCAGTAGTCGGCGGGCACATCGTCGAAGAGCGCGCCGCGGGCGGGCGGGGGGGTGTAATCCGCGCCATATTTGGCCTTCAACAGAAAGACCGCCATCTGGTCGCGGGCCAGCAGACCGCTGGGGCAGAAGTTCCCGCCGCCGCAGCCGGTCGTGATGCCATCCGCCACCAGGGCCTCGATCCAGTAACGGGCCCAGTGGTTGGCGGTGTCGTTGAAGGTGATCGGCGCGTCGCTGGGCGGGACGTAGTCCGCGCCGTGCAGGCCGCGCTCCAGGAAGACCGCGATCTCGGCACGGGTGACGGCGGACTCGGGGCAGTAGCGCAGCGGTCCGACCGCGCAGCCGCCCGTCAACCCGGAGTGGTACAGGCGCTCGATCCATTCGCGCGCCCAATGCGCTTCGGGCACGTCGGCGAAGAGCGTGGCGGCCGCACCGCTGCCGGGGTCGCCGGCGTTGATGTATTCCTCGACGTTGGTGTACCCGTCGCCGTCCAGGTCACCGGGGCCGTCGGTCGGGTTCTGCGGGTCGAGGCCGAATTTGGCTTCCCAGCCGTCGGGCATGCCGTCGTGGTCGCTGTCGGCGCAGGGCGCGCCCGCCGCGATGGACAGCCATCCGCCCACCTGGGACGGGTCATCGATGATGCGGCCTGTGCCGTTGAACACGTCGCCGACCACACGCGTGTCGATGGCGTCGCGGCGCAAGACCCAGGTCCCGTCGCAGCTGACGGCGGCGCTGTTGCCCGCGCCCGCCAGCACCTGGCGGTAGGCTTCGACCGCCGAGGTGGTGGTCACGGCCGGGGCGCTGTGGCGGACGGTCGTCAGATAGACGCGGGAACTGGATTCCACCACCAGGTTCTGCGCCAGGCTGTCGGAGGAGCGGTGCGGGCCGATGTTGCCTTCCACGTACACGTCCGCGCCCAGGCCACCGTCATCGTAGGTCTTGATCTCGTACTTGCCGCTCGATGTGTTGGGGCCGTATTTGTAGTAGTTGCCCACGTAATTGACGGGCACGATGGAGTTGGACTTCATGTACAAGTACATGAAGGTGCCGAACGGGTTGTAGACCACGTTATTGACCACATCCACCAGGCCGCTGGTCTGCACGAGCGGGTTGCGCTCGCCGTTGTGCGCGAACAGGTTGTGGTGTACGCTGATGTCCTCCGAGCCGAGCGCGTCCTTGTCTTCGCTGTCGGCATAGCCGCCCACCATCAGTCCCTTGCTGTGGCAGCCCTTGGAATGAGTGGAGCAATCCAGCCCTTCGGACACGATCGACCACTGGATGCTGGTGTCGTAGACCTTGTACCAGGTCTCCAGCACCTCGTCGGTGCCCCAACTGAAGGAGCAATGGTCGATGATGATGTTATAGAGATGGACTCCGTTGGCGGCGGCCTGGGCGGCGTGATTCTCGCCGCCCGCGCCCGGGCGCGAGGTGATGTAGCGCAGGACCACATCGTGGGTCTTGATCAGCAGGGCGTCGCCGCCCGAGGTCTTCTTGAGCGTGATGCCGCCGCCCGGGGCGGTCTGGCCCGCGATGGTGATATATGGGTTCGAGATGGTCAGCGGCGAGCTCAACTCGATGACGCCGCCCGTGCGGAAGACGCACAGGCGCGGTCCGCTGGCCTCGACGCAGGCCCGCAGGCTGCCCGCGCCCGAATCCTTCAGGGTCGTGACCTCGTACACTTTGCCGCCGCGCCCGCCCAGCGAATAGGCCCCAAACCCTTCCGCGCCCGGGAAGGCGGGAGTCGTCCCCGCTGCCGCCTGTGCGGCAGAGTCGGCCCGCGCCGGGAATGGCGCTGCCAGCATCACAGCGACGACGAACAGGACGGCGATCTTTTCGAACAACTTTCTCATTTCACGTTTCCTTCTTTTTTCCTTCGAGGTTCCATCCACCAGACAAAACGGCCTGCGCGAGGCCAGGCCGTGGGGCGATCGGGAGGTCGCAGCCCTGAAAGTCTGGCGGCTTGCATTGCGCCTGTGTTCGACCTTGCAGAGTGGACGATGCGGGGATGGGGCGGGGAACGCAATGGCTTGTAAGCAAGCCAATTGTGCTGGTATCATACCAAAACCAGAATAACACCGCAGTACCGGCGGCGTTTACAGATGTGAAAGTTTGTTTTAAGAAAGCATAATTTCCGACGGTTTTCTCCCGAAAAGTGACACTTTCAAGCAGGATTTTCAACCGAGAATGAAGCGCGCCTCGAAATCGATTTTTAATTCCGCCTCACAGGCGCGCATTGAAATTGCCGCCCTTGCCCTGCTGCTGTCCGCGCTGGCCTGCGAGCCCGTGTTCGTCGTCGGCTGGCAGGAACTCGGCCTGGTCCTGCTGCTGGCCGTGTTCCTGGTCGGGCCGTTGGTCTTGCGCCTGCTGCGCGCCTGGATCCGCTTTGAGGATGGGCGTAAAGGCAGGAAATAACATCCCGCCGCGCTTTTGAAAGGAGCATCCCCTTGAATAGAATCTCCCGCCCCTTTTCCTGGACCCTGCTGCTGGCCGCCGTGTTTCTGGCGGCGCTCCTCGTCTCGTGCGGGTCCGCCCCGAAAGCGGACCAGGCCCAGGGTCCCAGCGATGCCTGCGGCCCATACGAGCCGACGGATACCGACGTCCAAAAACTGCTCACCTATGGGCGGGCGGCTTTCACGTCCCCAGACTGGGTCAAGAGTTACACGGTCGACCCGTACAAGATGACGCTCACGCGCCGCAACGACGCGATCCAGGCCATCGCCTATTCGGAGTACCTGATCTTTACCTGCGGCTACACCCAGGACGACCTGAACAATTATTTCAACGATGAAGGCTTCAACATCATCTTCAATGATTACGAGGCCCACACCCTGACGAAGTTCTGCGAACAAGGCGGCGCGACCCTGTACGAATATGACCTGGTAGACGAGGGCAACAATTTCACGGCGCGTTACTGGGTAAAACAGGATACCAACACGCGCATCCTGGTGTACATGCTGGTCTTCCCGCAAGCCGATTCGGCCGGCCTGAACGAGTACAGCCAGAAACTCTTCCCCAGCCTGACCACCTGCCCATAGCATGAATACCCTGTCCCCCCTGCTCTTCCCACTGTTGGGATATGTTCTGGGTTCGCTGCCCTTCGCCATCTGGATCACGCGCCTGGTCAAGGGTGTGGACGTGCGCGACGCGGGCTCGGGCCACGCCACCACCACCAACACCATCCGCCAGGCGGGTTTTGGCTGGGGGGCGCTGGTGCTGCTGCTGGACATCGCCAAGGGCTTTCTCCCCGTCTGGCTGGCTTTGCAAGTGGGGCGGGATGGAATCCCGCCTTACGTTGTCCCCGTCACCGCCGCCCTGGCCGTGGCGGGACATTGCTGGCCGCTCTTCGCCCAGTTCCGCGGCGGGATGGGCCTGGCCACGGCGGGCGGGGCGCTCCTGGCGCTCTCTCCGCTGGCGTTCGTGTTGTGCCTCGGCCTGCTGATCCTGCTCACGCTGACGGTCCGCCATAGCGCGCGGGCCAGCGTGTTCACGGGGGTGCTGATTGCGCCGATGCTGTGGCTGTTCAACCAGCGCGGACCCGTCTTCTGGGCCGCCATCGGCGTCGGCCTGGTGATCGCCTTCCGCTTCCTGATCGATTGGAATCGCCAATATCGCGAGTTGTGGCTCGACCGCGAAAAGACCAAAAAGGATGGAACCGCATGACCCGATTGCCCGGCCTGATCGACCCGCACGTCCACCTGCGCGAACCCGGCGCCACCCACAAAGAGGATTACGACTCGGGCACATCTGCGGCGCTGGCAGGCGGCGTGACGTTGGTGCTGGCCATGCCCAACACCAAGCCGCCCATCTTCGACGCATCCACCCTCGACCTCGCGCTGGATTCCGCCAAATCGAAGGCGCGCTGCGACTACGCCCAATTCCTCGGCGCGGGACCCGACAACGGCGACTGGGCGAATCATCCGTCGCTGCCCGAGCGTTCGGCGGGCCTTAAGATGTATCTTGACTCGACCTTTGGTCAGCTGCGCCTCGACGATATGTCCTTGTGGATGCCGCACTTCCAGAATTGGCCCAAGTCGCTGCCCATCGTGGCGCATTCCGAGAGCCGCAGCATGGCGGCGGCGATTCTGTTTGCGGCCATTTATGACCGTCCCGTTCATATCGCGCACATCTCGTTGAAGGAAGAGGTGCTGCTCATCAAGGCCGCCAAGGAGCGCGGCATTCAGGTCACCTGCGAGGTCTGCCCTCATCACCTGTTCCTCACCAAGGAGGACATCCCCGCCATCAGCCACGGGCACCCGGGCCGAGGCGAGGTCCGCCCGAGGCTGGCGACGCAGGCGGACGTCGACGCGCTGTGGGCCAACCTGGACGTCATCGACTGTTTCGCCACCGACCACGCGCCCCACACCATCGCGGAAAAAGATTCCGACAACCCCCCGCCTGGATTCCCCGGCCTGGAGACGATCCTGCCCCTGTTGCTGACCGCCGTCCGCGAAGGCCGCCTCACCCTCGATGACGTGCTCACGCGCATGGTCACCAACCCGAGGCGCATCTTCCACCTGCCCGAGCAGCCCGAGACCTGGGTCGAAGTGGACGAGGACGCCGCCTACGAGATCAAAGCCGCCGAGAGTTTCACCCGCTGTGCCTGGACTCCCTTCGAAGGTTGGAAGGTCAAGGGCAGGGTCCGCAAAGTGGTGCTGCGCGGGCAGACTGCTTTTGACGATGGAAAGATTTTGGTCGAGCCAGGCTATGGGAAAAACATACGTACATAAAAAGGAGAGCGGACTTTAGTCCGCTCTCTGTTTACATCAACTTCAACAATTCCTGTTCGCGCTCGGGTTTCAGACCTGCGCGCCACTCGTGCTCAGGCGGACGGGTCATGGCCCAATCGAGCGTATCGCGCACCGTCTCTTCCAGCGGACGGAAGGTCAGCCCCACCGCGATGGCTTTGGACACATTCACATGCGCAAAGCCAGCATCTTCGCCGACTTCGGGCAGCCAGGCGGGCAGCTCGATCCAGGGCGCGACGTTATGCTGTGCGAGGAACTCAACCGACGCCCACTTGAAATCCGCATCGCTCTTGCTGACCTGTTTGCAGGTTTCCAGCATTTTTCCCAAGGTCAGGGGATAGTCTGGGCCCGTGGTGTTGAAAACGCCCGACCCCTTTTCTTCCACCAGTTTGATAATGAAATCCGACAGGTCGCGCACATCGATGATTTGCGTCAGCACGTCGGGGCGGTCGGGCGCGAGGACGTCTCCGCCGCGGGCCGCGCGCACGGGCCAGTAGGTGAAGCGGTCGGTTGGGTCATGTGGGCCGACGATCAACCCAGGGCGGACGATCACCGCTTGGACGCCGAAGACATCCTGTACGGCCTGCTCGCACAGCACCTTGAGCGGACCATAGCTCTCGTTGGTTATCTCCTCGATGGTCTCATCGCTGAGCGTGCCAAGTGCGTCATTTTCCTGAATGCCGATCTTGCTGAAATCGGCATAGACGGAAATGCTGGAGATGAACACATATTGGCCCACGGATTCCTTCAAAGCATCCACCGAGAGGTGGACGATGCGCGGGAAATATCCGCAGGTGTCGATGACCGCATCCCAGCGTTGACCTGCGAGTTGGTCCAGATCCTTTTCGCGGTCGCCGTGGATGGTCCGCACCTGCGGGAACAGCCCAGGGTTGGACTTGCCGCGATTGAAGAGCGTGACTTCATGTCCGCGCGCCAAGGCTGAGTCGACCAGGTGCCGGCCGAGAAAACGGGTCCCGCCGAGGATGAGGAGTTTCATTTCTGCAGCCTGGTCAACTGAAATTCCATCGCCTGGAACTCCTCGCCCTCGGGCGTGATGTTGTAGGCCTTGAGGAGCAGGTGGTCTGGCTCGAGCATGGACACTTCCGTGCGCCAGTTCCAGTCGGGGCCGCCGGTGGGGTCGGGATAACTGCCCAGCACGAAGAATCCGTCCTCGTTGGCGCCGCCCGTGCAGAACATGATGGCCGTGTTGTTGTGGAACGAGTCCACCCAACTGGCTTCGTAGCGTTCGAGCAGGGTGTTGAATCCGAAGGTGAACATGCCGTGCTGCGGTTCGCCGTCGATGGAGCTTTGATAGAGGAACAGCGCAAAGCGGCCGTCCAGTACGAGCTGGATACTTCCGAGGATCGGCGTCTCGCTGGCGAGTTTCTCGGGCTCGAGCCAGAGCTTGGACGTACCCGTCCAGCCGCCGACGAGTTGGGCGAGGAAGTGATGGGGAGAGGAGGGGGAGGTTGGGAGGGTCATGGTTGGTGGAAAGTAGTGAGTAGGTGGGGTGAAGGAAAGATGAAAGAGGAAAGATGGGTTATGGGAGTGGCACGTCGGCTTCGAGATCGAAGTCCGAGGTATTGTAATCGGCTTGCTCCTCTCGCAGGGCGTTTTTTCGCTGGTGCTGGATCATGGGCACGGAATCTCATTTCACTTGCCACATTCTACATCCGAAACACCCCAAACCCACCCTCATCTCTCGGCCCGTTCATCACCACCGAGAGCGCCAGGCCGAGGACCTGCCTTGTGTCGGCGGGGTCGATCACGCCGTCGTCCCACAGGCGGGCGGTGGAGTGGTAGG
>CALLJA010000622.1 GCA_938008865.1 uncultured Anaerolineales bacterium | reverse complement strand
ACACTTTTTCGAGTAACTGTTCACGGGTCAGCACGCGCCCGCGATTCTCTGCCAGGACACGCAACAAGTCGAATTCGATGGCAGTCAACTCGACGGGCCGCTCATCCACAGTGACTTGGCGCGCCCCTGTGTCTATGCGCAATCCGTTGAAGGAAAGCACGCCTCCGTCTACCCCGCTGCCTGATCTCGTTTTCATACGCCGAAGCGCCGCCTTGACCCGCGCCGTTAACTCGCGCGGACTGAATGGTTTGGTGACGTAATCGTCCGCGCCAACCGACAGGCCCACCAACTTATCGGTTTCCTCGGTGCGGGCCGTCAACAGGATGACGTAGACATCCGACTCGCGGCGCAGGCGCGAGAGCAGTTCGATGCCATCCATGCCGGGCAGCATCACGTCCAACACGACCAGGTCAGGCTTGAAAGCGTGCGCCGCCTTAAGTCCTGCGGGGCCGTCGGCAGCGGTGTGGACCTCGTAGCCTTCGGGCTTCAAGTAGGCGCTGACCAGGTTGACAATGGAGGGTTCGTCGTCGATTACCAATATTTTTGCCATGTGCGAATTGTACCTTTCCTGCCGATGGTATCCACAAGCCATGAACGCGGCATAAAGCAATTATAAAGATTCGGTAAAGTTTTTGGGCCAAAAATAAAACGCCCCGAGTTTCCTCGAGGCGTTGGAACGGATCAGCTTTCGCTCTTGAAGCGGGTGCGCATGTCCTGCACCTTTGCTTGCAGGTCCTGGAAGAAATCCGAGTCGACGATCTCGTTCACCTGCTTTTCCAGTTTGGACTCGTCGATCATGATCTCCAGTTGCTGCACGCGCGCGCGCAGGGTCTCCTCACGGGTGTGGACCTTATCCACCATCAACTCGAACACGTTGGCGAGTTTGCCCACTTCGTCTTGCACGCGGGCGGAATACAGCCGCGAGAAATCCTGGTTATATTCGCCCACGCCGATGCGGTCGGCCACACGAGTCAACTCCATCACAGGACCGGTGACGCTGGCCGCCACCAAGCCGACCACCACGATCAGCACCAGCAGCGCCACGCCTATGGCAATGATCGTATTGCGGCGGATGTTCTGCTGCAAGGCGATCACGTCCGCAGCGCACATGTCCACGCCGACGGCGCCGACAGCCTGACCTGCCGCATTATGGATGGGCGCATACCCCGACAGCCAGGTGCCCCACTCGTCCTTCCACAGGGCTGTATCCGAGCCTGCCACCTTCACGCCGTCGAGCATGGCGGGCGAGACATCAGTGTAATCCTGGCGCAGGTCAGGCCGCGAGGAGGGTGGGACCCGACACTCGCCCAGGCGCTGGGCAATATTCTCAGCCTGCGCGCCAGGAGGCAAGGCCGCGCTGACCACCAATTGCACCTGGCCCGGTTTGGCGGAATCTTGCACGTAGGTGTATATACCCGAAGCCTGCGGGTTGGTACGTTTCACCGAACGCAGAAAGTCGGCGATCTGGGTATAGGTGGGGTCGTCGATCTGGCCGCTTTCGTACAGCATGGCGTGGGCATCCCCGTCGATGCCCGCCGCGGCAGTTTCGGCGGTGGCGATCAGGTCTCCTTGCAGGTTCCGCATGGCCAGGTCGGTCACGAAGCGATCAAGCCAGACAAAAATAGCGGCAAAGGCCACCAGGAACAAGGCTGCCAGGGCTACGATCAGCTTGGTACGCAAGCTGACGAACAAGGCCTGTTTGCCTGATTTAGAAGATTCGGTCATGCAAGCACTCCGCTAAAAAAGAAATGAGAGGGCGTCGGCAACGAACGGGTGTCCGGGGGGCAGACGATATACGTCGTAGTATATCCCAAATACAAAATCGGCCAGGTTGAAATTCGACATTCGTGCACCGCGCTCTGTGGGGATCAGCATCAGGTGCATGGGGCGCGGCTGTTCGCCGCGCATCTCGTCGGGCGAGATGTAGTCCACGCCTTCGATCATGATGGGTTCGGTGTATGGGACGGGCAGGATGATTCCCCCGCACTGTCGGTGGAATTGCAGGCGTTTTGCACAAGCCTGACGTTCAGACTCGTCCACCGCATCAATCGGCCGCTCGACCTCGACCAGATAGCCCGTAACGCCGCCTTGGCCAAAGAGGCGGGCATCCTCTTCGAGCTGGACCAGGGTCTGGTCCACGAGCCAGCGACCTAGTCCGCGCCCGCGCTGATTGGGCAGGAAGCCGATATACGCGCCGTGGCCGAAATCGCGCGTGGTAATGTAGCTGAAGATGCGCAGGCCCGTCCACTCGCCGCCCTGCTTCACCAGCCAGACATGGTCGTACGTATTGGGATGCGAGGGATGGCGTCCGTGGGCGCAGGCGCGCAGGTAAGGCAGGTAGCGGATATCCTCGGGGAAGATGCGCGCAAACAGGTCGCAGGCGGTCTCCAACAGCGGGGAATCGGCGCCGCGCACTTCGTGCAGGGAGGCTCCGTTGGGGCCAAAGGTTTCAATCGGCATGGGAGTCGACATTCGCGGGCAACGGCCAACCCGTCCAGTGATCGGCAAAGACGTAGAGGTCCCACCAGGCTTGCGGCAAGAATGGGTCGAGATCGCGCCAAATGCGCTGCATGTGCGCAGAGAATTGCGGGTTGAGAAAATGCAAAGAGGGGCAGTTTGCACCCAGCGTCCATTCCAGTTCGCCGCGGAAATCCCTGGCGGGGAGGAGTGGGAAGGTGCGGCAGTCGAGCGGGTTGAACTCGTGGATGCCGCACAGCTTGTCGTCGCGCAGGAAGGGACAGGGTTTGCCCAGGTCGAGGATGCCAATGTCGATCCGCAGGGTGGGCGTGATGTCGATCGGCCAGCGGCGGAAGACCTCGGGGGCAACGCCTGTCTTCGCGATCAGGTATTCCATCTCGAAGGGCAGCAGCACCACAACGGGACTGGCGACTTGTTCGGCAGGCATGGTCCGCATCCCCGCGCGCGGACAGCAGCGGGCTTCGCATAGTTCGAGACATTTCAAGTTACTGAGCGGGATGGTGTGTTCGCGCGAAAGGATCTGGTCCAAACGCTTGAACCACTCCGCTTTGAGGCGGGCCAGGTCAATGGATTCCACGATGTCTTCCTGCCGTGATTAGAATTCGATGCCGTCCAGAGTGCTTTTTCGGCGCGGACGGGCCAGCCGCCAGTCGAGCATGCTTTCGTCGTAGGTGGCGCGCAGGCGGAGGGCTGCAACAATCGCTACCAGCGCGGCGGCCAGGGCCAATCCCAGATAAACGTAAAAAACGACGCCTTGTGAGATCACAGACAGCGAGCCGAGGAAAAGCAGCAATCCCAGCACCAGGGCGGCAATGATGGTGGACACGTCGTAGAAGTAGCGGTCGATCACCACCGAAACGCGACCACGCCGCTCGTCCGGGATCAGGTTTTCGAGCGACTTGCGGGCAGGCTCGTCCCAGGACTGCTGGATCAGGCGCACCAGGTAGCGCGCGCCCGCTGCCCCGTATACGCCAGGCACGAACAGGGCCAATCCAGCGCCCAGGAACAGGGCTACGGGCTGAACGATGAACGAGTCTTTCAATCCAAGCCTGTCCATCAGGCGGCCCGAGACGAGCGCCTGGACCAGCAGCGTGCTGAGGATCAGCACGATCTTGAACGAGCCGTAAAAGGTCTGGAATTGGAGCGGGTCCTGTGCCACAGACTGGTCGAGCGAGGACAGGAAATGATATTCGATGACGGTAAAGGCCAGACCCGAGAGCAGCATGGAGACCGCCAGGAATTTGAAGATCGGCACGTTCCTGATGTAGTCCACGCCAACCTTGAGGGTTTGTTTCAAATCGAAGGTATCGCTGCGGTCCTGGCGCGCGTTGACCGTCTGGCGGACAAAGGCCACCTCGACCACCAGCAATCCGAGGAGCAGGATCAGGCTCGCCATCGGCAGCAGGGAGGCCGCGTCGCCGCCGCTCTGCTGGAGCAGCCAGCCCGAGAAGGCCGCCAATCCATTCCCCAGGATCGAGCCAATGGCTGTGCCCATCAGGATGATCGGGTACAGACGCTTGGCCTCGGCGGTGGAATACAGGTCGTTGACCATGGCCCAAAAGGCCAGCGGAAACACGGCGTAGAACTGGTCGGTGAGGATGTAGAGCACGGGATAGGACAGCCAGTCTGGCGCGCCCACCGAGAACACGAAACGCAATCCCAGGAACAGGATGGCGAAGCCCAGCAGCAGCCACTTGACCAGGCGCTGGCGCTCCACCTTATCCACGGCCAGGGCGTACAGTCCCGCCGTTAGGATGGAGACCAGCATATCCACCACCCACAGCCAGATAATCTTATCGGGGCCGACCTTGCTGACAAATCCGCCCGTGGCGATCACATCCGAAAGTTCCAGCACCAGGGTGGCAACGGTCAGCACAGCGGCCAGGGAAAAGACCAGTTTCCGTTCTTCGGGCCTGACATTGAGAAACGAAGAGCGTCCGAGAGACATAGGATTCCTTGAAATTGGACTGCCACCGTGGTGGGATGAAAATTATACCGTGAGAGCGCCATGCGCCAACTTACAAAACCCGAACGAAGCGCAGCCGCCAGGCTCATCCAATTTAGTCGGCTTGACGAGGCGTTTCGGGTCGGCGCGCGGTCGTCAGATTTACGGCAATTCGGCGCGGGTAATGTATAATCGGAACATGGCTGACGAACAATTATCCTCCCTTCCGCGCCACAAGATCGCGATGCTGATCGACGGCGACAACGCCCAGGCAGGCTTGCTCTCGCAGATGCTGGTGGAGGCCGCCCGCTACGGGCAGGTCACCGTGCGCCGCATCTACGGGGATTGGACCACCTCGAGCATGAACTCGTGGAAAGAGACCCTCAACTTCCACGCCTTCCAACCCATCCAGCAATTCCGCTACACGGTGGGCAAGAATGCCACCGACAGCGCCATGATCATCGACGCCATGGACATCCTGCACTCGGGCGTGGTCGAGGGCTTCTGCCTGGTCTCCTCCGACAGCGATTACACCCGCCTGGCCACCCGCATCCGCGAGACGGGCATCTTCGTGATGGGCCTCGGCGAGAAAAAGACGCCCAAGCCCTTCGTCAACGCCTGCGACGTGTTCGTCTATACCGAAAACCTGGTAACCGAAAAGAAGAAGCCGCGCCCCGCAACCAAGAAGAAATCGGACGATAAACACACCAAGGCAGACAAGGCCGAAGTAGAGAAGGCTGAAGCGGATAAATCCGAGGCCGACCCGATGCCGATCCTGGAGCAGGCCTTCGAGATGGCTGTGCGCGAAGACGGTTGGGCCCGCCTGGACGTGATGGGCACCAACCTGTACCAACTCGATCCCAGCTTCGATCCGCGCACGTACGGACAGAAACAACTCTCGCGCCTGGTGCGCAGCCTCAAGGACGCTTTCGAGATGCGCAGCCAGGAGATCGACGGCTCGATCTTGATCTACGTCAAGATGAAGGAATAGTCCCCTCCCGCCGCCGAATGGCGGCGGAGTTGTAATTCAACCTTTCCAAAAAACGGATATGCCCTCCAACCTGCCCCTCCTGCTTTTACTGCCGCTGGCCCTGATCGTGGTCGGCCTGTGGTACGTCATCAAGAATGTGATCCGCAGCAACGGCTACCCGAGCGACCCGCTGCGCCAGCACACCCGCGACATCGCCAACCTGCACGACCTGGTCACCTGGGAGAAAATTCCCGCCCGAAAGCGGA
>CALLJA010000621.1 GCA_938008865.1 uncultured Anaerolineales bacterium | reverse complement strand
CTGGTCCAGTCCGAGGACCTGTTCCACATCTCGACGCTGGGATTCCGCGGCGAGGCGCTGGCCTCCATCGGCTCGGTCTCGCGCATGACCGTCACCTCGCGGGTGGCGGAATCCGCTGCGGGGGCGCGGTTGCGCGTCGAAGGCGGAATCAGCGGAAAGGTCGAGCCGGTCGGCGCGCCCGTCGGCACCGTGGTGCGCGTCGAGGACCTGTTCTACAACGTCCCCGCCCGCCTGAAATTCCTCAAAGCCGACGTGACCGAGCGCCGCGCCATCGACAACCTGGTGACGCGCTACGCGCTGGCGTATCCCAACGTGCGTTTCAAATTAAGTGAAGGCAGGAACGTCTCGCTGCAAACCGCAGGCGACGGGGACCGCCGTGCCATCCTGGCGGCTCTCTACGGCGTGGACGTGGCCAGGCAGATGCTCGAAGTGATCGCCGAGGAGGACGGCCTGCGTCTGACGGGCTTCATCAGCCCCACCTCGCTGACGCGCTCGAACCGCAAAGAGATCACCTTCTTTGTCAACGGCCGCTGGGTGCAGGAAGTGGCGCTCAACACGGCCGTCATTCAGGCCTATCACACCCTGCTGATGGTGGGACGCTACCCGCTGACGGCGCTCTTCCTCGACATGCTCCCCGAAGACGTGGACGTGAACGTGCATCCCGCCAAGGCCGAGGTGCGTTTCAAGAACCAGGACCGCGTCTTCAGTTTCGTGCAGCGCGCGGTGCGGCGCGCCTTGCTGGCCTACACCCCCGTCCCGTCCGTTGCGCCGACCACGCTGTGGGGCGGACGCCCGTCCGAGCCGCGCGAGCCTGGCTTGGATTGGACGATGGCGCGAGAGATTGTGGATCGTGGACCGTCGACCGTGGAAGGCCAACCGCCCGAGGCTTCATCTCCAACGCCGCAACCCGAAACCAGGCCCGCCTTCAACCTGCCGCTTCTGCGCCTGATCGGCCAGATCGGCTCGGCCTATCTGGTGGCCGAAGGCCCGGACGGGTTGTATTTGATCGACCAACATGCCGCGCACGAACGCGTGTTATTCGAGAAACTCATGGCCCAGCATGGGATGAAGAGCATCCCCTCGCAGGCCTTGCTGACCCCCGCCGTGATACACCTGCCGCCCGCGCAGGCCAAACTGCTCGAAGGCCAACTCGATGTATTGAACCATTTCGGCTTCGAGGTCGAGGCCTTCGGCGCGAACACCTTCCAGGTGCGGGCCATGCCCGTGCTGTTCAAGGGCAGTGACCCGTCGCTGGCGCTGCGGGCTTTGGTCGAGGATTTCGAAGAGGACGAGGCTCCGCTGCAGGCCGAGGTCGAGGCCAAACTGGCGGGACGCGTCTGCAAGCGACTGGCCGTCAAGGCGGGGCAAACCCTCACGCCCGAGGAACAGCGCGCGCTGTTAAGCGATCTTGAAACTTGTGAGTCGCCGCGCACCTGTCCGCATGGCAGGCCGACCATGATCCATCTTTCGGTGGACATGCTCGAACGGCAATTTGGGCGAAAGGGTCCGCGTTAATGCAGGAATTGCAGTCGCTGCTTGCGGCGCACGGCACGCCGTCCATCTTGAAGTACAGCCGCGCCCTGATCGCGCTGGTGCGGGCCGATGGGACCATCCTGGAATGCAACCCGGCCTGCGAGGCCGCGCGGACGGCCAACCCGCCCGCCGACAACCTGCCCTCGCTCCTGACCCTCGAAAGCCGCACAGACTTCGACCGCCTGGCGCTGCTGGCCTTGCAAAAGGGGCTGCCCACCCACGGCACGCTGACCCTGCTTCCCAACTTGGGCAGCGGCGGTACCGATTACGACTGCACGTTCATCCCCGTTCCCGGACAGCGTCTGTTGTTCTTCGCAGAATTGGTGTCGTTCGACCCCGCCCTGGCCGAACGCTACCAGCGCATGAGCCGCCGCGCCGCGCAGTTGAAACTGGATTATGAGCATTCCAAACAGACCCTGTTACAAAAACAAAAGGAGATCGACCTGGTGGTGACCCAGGCGCGCGAGGTAGCCAGCATCGACGCGCTCACCTTTCTGCCCAACCGCCGCCAGATCGTCGGCGACCTGCAGCGCGAGGTGATGGTCGCCGACCGCTACCAGACGCCGCTGTCCGTCTCGATGCTGGATGTGGACCACTTCAAACTGATCAACGACACGCACGGCCACGCCACCGGCGACCTTGTGCTGAGCCAGGTGGCCAGCGCCCTGCGCGACAACGTCCGCAACCCAGACCTGGTCGGGCGCTACGGCGGTGAGGAATTCCTGGTGGTGTTGCCGCAGACCCCGCTCGAAGCGGCGGCAGAACAGGCTGAACGCCTGTGTGCGAAGATTCGCGAGGCCATCGTGCCCAACGAGGCCGGCGACATCCACGTCACCGTCAGCGTGGGGGTGGCGCAATACCACATC
>CALLJA010000620.1 GCA_938008865.1 uncultured Anaerolineales bacterium | reverse complement strand
GGCGGGTACATCTCGAAATGGACCGCAGCCACCGCAGGGTCCCGATAGAAGTAGTCCCAGAGGAAACCACTGCGATGGTCGGCCAATGACAGGAAGATCCACTGTTGGGCCAGGGCACTGAAGCGGCTGCTGCATTGTCCCGCCTGCGCGGAAGCGAGGTCGGCCATGACAGCGTCGCGGAAGCCATAGGACGAATCGTAGGAACAGGTCGAAAGCGCCGCGAGGGTTTGCAAGTTCGCAACCGCCGCAGCAGATTGGGGGGTGATCAGGGCCAGGGCGCTGGCATGCGCCGTCACCACGCCTGGAGCCTGTTCCAGCGGGTCCGCCGTCTGGGCGGGCGGCGCGCCCTGCAGAATATAGCCGCCATCCCCAAGGTCGAAACAGTCCGAAAGTCCCCAGGCGGCGTATCCCTGGTCGGCGGCATAGGCGATCTGCGCCTGCGCGGCGGGCAGGATGCTCTGCCTGCCGTAGGAGGTGCTCATTTCCTTGATGAACAAGGATGGTCCCGCGTAGGTGAAGTAGGAACCATCCCAACTCGTCCACCGCACCGTGATGCTGTCATAAGAGCCAGATGGTTTTTCCAACGCGCCCAGGCTGAGTTGGAACTCCTGCGCGCTGATCTGGCCCAGCGCGCGCGCCACAAAATTGATGATGCGATTCTCGTTCGAGTAATAATCGGCCTGGACGCCGCCCTGCGGGTCTTCGACATCGCCCCACGAGAAACGGTGTGTGTCGTAGTGGTACCAGAGGGTGAAATCCATGTCGGCCAGAATCGCATTCGCTTTTTGCGCCAGGCTGGGATGATTCTCCGCCTCGGCATATTCACGGATGACGATCAGGCTGGCGGCCAGCCAGGCATTATCGATCGAAGGGACGATGTGGTCATAGGTCCCTGCCCCCACCACGGGCGGCGACGCGGCGATCCAGTAGGCCTGGTAGAACAGGCTGTGCTGGTAGGCGTTCGGACCGTTGGGCTGCTGCGCCTGGGAGCCCGTCTGCCAGGCACGCAACTGATCCAGGATTGCGCCAACTTCCGCCTCAGTCTGGGTCCAGGTGGGACTCCAGGCCGCTTGCGCATCGTAGGCGGCCAACCACGAGAGGGCCTGGAAACCGATCTCGGCGGGGTTGGCGTAGTCGCCGCCTGTCAGCGTGGCGGAACGCCAACTCCAAGGCAGGTGGTTCTCGGTAGCCCAGTCGGAACTCAGGTAGGCCCAGGTATCTTGAGCCAGTTCGTTCAGGAAGGCGTCTTCGGCTGGACCTGCGCTGACTTGTGCATCGGGGCCAGGCGCGACACAGCCCACGACCAAAAGCATAAGGATCAGGAACCTCAAAGGAGATTTCACGGGAACTTCCACGTTTACGGTCCGCTCTGCGGGCAATCGCCTGGATACGGGTCGTAGGGGTCCAGCCCGATGTCATCCAGGAAGAACTCGCCCGAGGCGGTCGAGTCGCCGGGCGCGGGGAAGAACAAAATGGCCTTGAGCCTGCCCAGGTTGATATCGGACGCCACGCTGGAATAATCGAAGGTCAGGAGCGTCCAGCCTGCGGGATCAGTAGCCTCCCCGATGCCGATCTCGGCCTGCCTGCCCCCCTCGTCCTCCAGTTTGACCAGCAGCGTGACCTCTCCATAGACCCAGACCCGCAATTGCTGGTCCGTCCCGCGCGGGAAGCAGCAGCCGACATTCGCCGCTCCGATGAATTGATAGGTGTCGGTCTTGTGATACACCACGCGGAAGGAAGTCCTGCCTTCGTGGGCGCGCAGACTGCTTTCGGCGTAACTGAACACCTGCGGGTCAGGGCTGAACCAATCGACCTTGCGCCCATCTTCGAAGTCCTCGACGGCACAGGCGGGATACGGCATGACGGTTGGCGTCTCAGTGGATGTGGCGGTGGCGGGCAGGGTCGGTGTGGGCACAGGACTGGCCGTCAACGTGGGGGTCGGGCTGGGGATGGGCGTGGCAGTGGCAGGCGGACGATACACCGAAGCGGGCAATTTGACGCGCGCGCTGAAGATGCGCTGCCAGCCCGAAGGGACCTCGCTGCTGGTCAGGAGTTCGTTTTCGATCACGATCAGGTATTTTCCCTGCGGGATGTTGTTGAACTCAAAGGCGCCCTCTTCGTCCGTGACGGTCTTGTGGTCCACGCCGCTCGAATCGGTCAGAACCAGCCTGGCTCCCGCCAGCGGGGCGTTCGCAATATCCACCACCCTGCCGACCACGGTCGCGGGACGCGTAACCAGCATAAACAAGAACAGGATCAAGACAGCGGGGACGATCCAGGTCACGATTGCGGTAGTGTAGTCGATGTTTTTCCGTTTCAGGAATACCCCCGTGACGACCAGCCCCAATAGCAAAGCCAGGACAGGCCCAAAGAAACTGGAAGGAATGGTCAGCGCAAAGACCCCGAAGATGGCCGCCATGGAGCCTGCGACGGTCAAGACCTCGAGGACCGGGCGCACGACAGGATTTTCCTTTTGCTCGGACATGAAACGTGCCCTCCATTCGTAACAGTCGTCACAATCAGTATAAGGATTTCTGCCGTGAAATTCAATGTCACCCAAATCAAAAAGGCCCCGCCAGCATGGCTGACGGGACCTTTGACTGGGCCGCCTACTTCACTTTCGGTCCCGCATCGATGACTTCCTGCGGGGTGCCTTCGGAGAACTTGGCAAAGTTATCGAGGAAGCGCTGGGCCAGGTCCTTGTAGCGCTTGTCGTACTCAGCGCGGCTCGGCCATGAGGACCAAGGCTGGAGCACGGAATCGGGCACGTCGGGGCAGGTCTTGGGGACCTCGAAGCCGAAGACGGGGTCGCGGTAGTATTCCACGCCCGCCAGTTTGCCGCTCAGGGCGGCATTGAGCAGGGCGCGCGTATGCTTGATGCTGATGCGCTTGCCCACGCCATACGGTCCGCCCACCCAACCCGTGTTGACCAGCCAGCAGGTGACGCCGTAGCGCTCGATCTTGCGTTTGAGCAATTCCGCGTATTTGTATGGATGATGCACCATGAACGGTCCGCCGAAACAGGCGCTGAAGGTGATCTCAGGCTCGTCGCGCAGGCCGATCTCGGTCCCGCCGACCTTGGCGGTGTAGCCTGAAATGAACTGATACAACGCCTGATTGGGCGTCAGCCGCGCGATGGGCGGCATCACGCCGCTGGCGTCGCAGGTCAGCATGATGACGTTCTTCGGGTGGCCTGCCTTCTTCTCGGGCACGGCATTGTCGATGAACTCGAGCGGATACGAGGCGCGCGTATTCTCGGTCAGCGAGTCGTCGTCGAGGTCGATGTAGCGCGTGATGGGGTCGAAGGGCACGTTCTCGAGGATGGTGCCGAAGCGTTTGGTGGTGGCGTAGATCTCAGGCTCGGCTGACTCGGACAGGCCGATGACCTTGGCGTAGCATCCGCCCTCGAAGTTGAAGACGCCGTCGTCGCTCCAGCCGTGCTCGTCGTCGCCGATCAGGCGTCGGGTCGGGTCGGCGGAGAGGGTCGTCTTGCCCGTTCCGCTCAGGCCGAAGAATAGCGCCACGTCGTTCGGGTCGTTCGGGCTGACGTTGGCCGAGCAGTGCATCGAGAGCACGCCTTCCAGCGGCAGCAGATAGTTCAGGATGGTGAAGACCGATTTCTTGATCTCGCCCGCGTAGGCCGTGTTGCCGATGATGGCCAGCTTCTTGGCGAACGACAGGCAGATGAAGGTCTCGCTGGCGGTATTGTCCACGGCGGGCGCGGCCTTGAAGGACGGCATGGCGATGATCGTAAAGTCGGGCACGAAGCGCTTATATTCCTCCAGCGACTGCGGCAGGAGGAACATGTTGCGCACGAAGTGACTGTGCCAGGCCA
>CALLJA010000619.1 GCA_938008865.1 uncultured Anaerolineales bacterium | reverse complement strand
TGAAGCGATTGTTAGGATTTAGTTTTACCGACGGACGGCATTTGCCGCTTGGGGTGCGAGCGTGGATTCCCTGTCGAAACGGAAAAAGCTCAAATCCACGAAAAAGCCTCAAAAACACGGTGCGTACCCCAGATTGGCCCAGGGGTAAGAGAGTGTTTTGAAATTTATTTTCTAACCACAGATGAACACAGACAAATTGGATGGAAGGTCAATTTCACCGCATTTTTATCAAAATCGGCGTTCGTCCGCGTGTATTAGAGCCTTGAAGCCCGAAGCGCTGATTGCCTCCGTCCACCCGGCCTAGGCAGGATGTTTCGTGAGGCGGCGGTCGCTTTTTATAATGCGGCCACGAATTCCCTGGCCGTGGCAAAGCGGTGGACGGGTTCCTTGGCCATTGCCTTTTGGATGGCGCGCGCGGTATCCTGCGAAAAAGCGGGCACGCTCTCGCGGATGTCGGGCGGCGGCGCGGTCATGTGGGCCAGCAGCAGCGCGCCAGGCGAATTACGTTTGAAGGGCAGCGCGCCTGCCAGCATCTGGTAGGCCATCACGCCCAGGGCGTAGATGTCGGCGCGGCCATCCAGCTGGTCCGTGGCCTGGATCTGCTCGGGGGCGATGTAATCGAAGGTGCCGATCACCGCCGACTCGGTGATGTTGGTCATGGCGGTCGGCATTTTGACGATCCCAAAGTCGGTCAGCACGGCCCGCAACGTCCCGTGGCTGGAATCCAGCATCACGTTGGACGGCTTGATGTCGCGGTGTACCAGCCCCGCCGCGTGGGCGTAATCGAGCGCCTCGGCAATATTCGTGAGGATGGGCAGGGCCATGTCCCTGTCCATTTTGCCGCCCTGACGCAGCGCGCTGGACAGGCTCAGGCCGTTCAGGTATTCCATCACCATGAAGTACAGGTTATTTTCCACGCCGTAATCGTACAGGCGCACGATGTTGGGATGCTCCAGCCCCGCCAGCGCCTGGGCCTCGCGCTGGAAGCGCTTGCGAAACTGCTCGTCCTCGGCCAGGTTCGAGAGCAGCACCTTGATGGCCACACTGCGCCCGCCGTGCGTGGTGTCTTCGGCGCGGTAGACCTCGGCCATGCCGCCCTTCCCCACCAGCGACAGGTTGCTGTATTTGGAAAAGAGCATGGGCGCGGTCAGGGTGGTGTCGGTGTCGCCGCTGTCCTTCCTGCGCGGGCCTGCGGGCGTCTTGAGATAATCGATGTGGATGTGATAAATGAAGCGGTCCACAAAGCGCTGCAAAAACTTGCGGGACGGCTGGAACAAAGCCCCCGCGGCGACGGCGGATACCGTCAGCGCCAGCGCGGATTGCCGCCCGCCCGCCAGCACCGCCCACAGCGCATTGACCAGCAGCAGCACGAACCCGAAGACGGTCACCAGCACCGCCGTCAACGCGCCATAGACCAGGGCGCGGTTGATGACCAGGTCCACGTCGAAGAGGCGGTAGCGGGCGATGGCGATGGTCAGGGCCAGCGGGAAGACCAGGAACAGCCCGATGCTCAGGAAGCGCATCACAACCAGGAAGACGATCCCTGCAAAAGTGGACTGGTCTTGCAGCGCGGGGAAAAGCGCATAGCCCCCGTTGAACAGGGTGAACCAGGCCAGCGGTCCCATCATGCCGATGAAGACCATGCGGATGTGCTGACGCTGGCTGGAGATGGTCGCGCGGTGATAACGGCGGACCATCACAGCCACTGTACCCAGGTACCAAAACAGAGACACGACCAGGTACAGCGGCAGGTCCATGAAATTCCTGCTGATGGACGAACCCGGCCAGTAGAAAACGATCATGGTCAGAAACAGGAACGGGACCAGGAATTTCAACCAGCGCGGATCGAAGCGCCCGTCGGGGTACAGCCATCCCAGCAGGACGATGCTGGCCTGTCCGATCATCATGACCGGGCTGATCAACGCGCCGAACTGCGCGCTGGCGGCCAGGTTATTGCCGACACTGGTCACGCTGACGCCAAAAGTCATGATCATGACCGAGAGGAAGATGGCGAACCAGTCATCGGAACGGCGCGCAAAGAGCAGGATCGCCAGCCCAAAGTAACCGAGCAGGATGTAGATATCGCTGACAATGTCGATGGCCGAGAAGGTCAGCAGGTTCAGCCCCACCCGCGCGATCTGCCGAAGGATATTGGTCTGCGCCATCCCGCTGAGCGACAGTCCCGCCGCAAAGACGTACAGGATGTAGGCAACGACCAGCACCCAGGCCGCTCGCAGCGCAAATTGCAGCCTGGGGCGGTCTTTCAGCGAGGTATGCGTGGAAGTGGAAGGCGTGACCGGTTTCGAGGTGAGCATGCTGGGGCCAAGTATACACAGGATTGTGAAATAATGAACCTTACGCTCTAATTACGATTCACCCTCACCAAAGTTGCGCAGCCAGGGACAGCCTGTAAAATAAAAGACTCCCTCGGGTTGGGAGTCTTTCCGTACTGTCTGTCGGGGTGCCGAGATTTGCAAGTCCCCTGCAAGGGGAAACATGGGCCTTAAAATAAAAGACTCCCTCGGGTTGGGAGTCTTTCCGTACCGTTTGTCGGGGTGCCGAGATTTGAACTCGGGACCTCACGGACCCGAACCGTGCGCTCTACCGGTCTGAGCCACACCCCGATAGCGGACGCGATTATACCATCTATGCACGCTTTGGCAAGTCCAAATTCCTGGAGCGGGTTTATGGGTTCAGCCAGACTTCTCGCGTGTACACATAGATGGGCGCATTCAGCACGGGGTCCATCTGGCGGATGGAGAGCAGGGCCAGGGTCCGCTCGGTGACCTTGAAGGGCACACTGGTCGAGAACTCCTGCGGGTCAAGGCCGTCGAACGTCAACACACGCAGGCCGGTGATCTTGCCGTCGGGTAGGATCAGTTCAAGAAAGACAGGCTCGGTGTTGAACGGCCAGTACGTCCCCTCGACGACCAGTTCCTTATCGCTGGCTTCGTCGCCGTTCTCGGGTGTGAAGAAGACGGCGCGCTCGTAGATCATGTTGCCCGCGGGAGTCGGCTCGGTGGTCCCCGAAGACATCAGCACCAGCGGCAGAGAGTTGAGCGCGCGCATGCGTCCCTGCTTGTCGCGGGTGCTGATTTGCAGCAGGCCGGTCTCGGCGGCGGCGCGGATCTCGAAGGGAATCTTGTAAACCGCATATACGCCCGAAAGCAGGCGGTTCATACGGTCCACGATGCGGCCCAACAGGCGGCCATCCTCGCCGAACAGGTCCACCTGCACGACCTCGCTCTCGCCCGCCACCACCAGCAGCTGCATCTGCACGGGGGAGACGAAGCGCGACATCGGCCCAGGCGAGAGGAACTGGATCTGGGCCAGCGGGATGTCGGGCTGGGGCGTGAAGGTCAGCGTGGGCGGCGGGCTGGGCGGGATGAAGGTCCGCGTGGGGATGGGGGTTTCGGGCGGCGGCGTGGGCGTGAAGCCTTCGGCTGTGGCGGTGGAGGCGGCGCCCGCCGTCAGGGCGATGATGGTAGGGATGAGTTCTTCAGGCAGCAGCGTAGGCGCGGGAGCGGACGTCGGGATGCAGCCAGCCAGAAGGACAGAGAGGGTGAGCAGAATGAGTGTCTTTCGGAGCATGGTGAGTATTATATATCACGAACAAGTCCAACAAGTTGGGTTGACTTGTTGGACTTGTTGCAGGCTTGTCGTTGCGAGGGCGTTAGCCCGAAGCAACCTTTCTATCTCTTGAAAACATGAGATTGCTTCGTCGGGTTTCGACGCTACGCGTCTCAACCCTCCTCGCAATGACATGATGAAAATTACAGTCCGTACACTTCGCTGTATTTCTTCGTCAGGTAGCGGACATAAGCAGCGGAGTCGATCTTCGAACCCGTGATCTTCTGGACCAAATCCTGCGGGTCGAACTTGCGGCCGTGGACGTGCAGGTTGGCGCGCAGCCAGCCGAGCAACGAGTCGAACTTGCCCTTGCGGATCTCGTCATCCAGGTGGGGCAAGTCCTTGTTGATCTTCTCCCACAACTGGGCCGAGACGATGTTGCCGAGCGCGTAGGTCGAGAAATAGCCGATGGCGCCACCCGACCAGTGCATATCCTGGAGCACGCCCTGCGCGTCGTTAGCGGGCGTGATGCCGAGATAATCGTTCATCTTGGCGTTCCAGATCTCGGGCAAGTCCTTGACCTCGATGCTGCCTTCGACCATGCCGATCTCCAGTTCGAGGCGCAGCATAATGTGCATGTTGTAGGTGGCCTCGTCGGCGTTGACACGGATAAAGGACGGCTCGACCTTGTTGATGCCCTTGTAGAAGGCCTTGAGGCTCACACCATCGAGTTGGGCGGGGAAGAGTTTCTTGAACTGCGGGTAGAAGTGTTCCCAGAATGCGAAGGAGCGGCCGACCAGGTTCTCCCACATGCGCGACTGCGACTCGTGAATGGCCAGCGACGCGCCGCCCATCAGTGGGGTGCGGTCGAACTCCTGTTTGGAGCCCAGTTCGTAGAGCGCGTGACCCGTCTCGTGCATGGTGCTGAACAGCATGGCGGTCGGGTTGTCCTTCTCGAAGCGGGTCGTGATGCGAACATCGTTGACGCTGAAGGTGGTGCAGAACGGATGCGGCGCGCGATCCTGGCGGCCCTTGGTCCAATCATAGCCGAACTGGGTGGCAATGCCCACGCTGAAGGCGTCCATCTTCTTTTCGTTGTACCTGCCGTATAAGAAGTCGTCCTTCACCTGTCTGGCATCAGCGATCTTCTGAAGCAGCTTGACCTGTTTCGGACGCAGGTTCTCAAAGATGACCTTCACGTCGGCAGTTTTCATGCCAGGCTCGAAGTCATCCAGCAGGGTGTCGTAGGGATGTTCGGCGGGCGGGAAGAAGGAGACGTAACGCTTGGTGAGTTCCACCACCTTTTCGAGATGCGGGCGGAAGATGGAGAAGTCCGATTTCTGACGGGCTTCCATCCAGGCGTCGAAAGCTTTAGTAGTGACAATGGCCGACTCGACCACGAACTCGGGCGGGACGCGCTTGGCCTTCTCGTAGTCGCGGGCCGTGACGCGGATCAGGGCCGCATCGTCGTCCGCCAGGTCAACGCCTGCGAATTCGGCCTTGAGGTCTTCGAGCAACTGGCCGACCTCGTCAGACGTGAACTTGATCTGCGCCAGTTTGCCCAGCGTGCCGAGTTGGTGTCCGCGCGCCTCAGAGCCGCCCTGCGGCATGTAAGTCTGCTGGTCCCAGCCGAGGACCGCACCCGCGTTGCGCAGGTCGGTCACCTCGCCCAGGATCTCTTTCAGTTGGTTCAGTTTTTCGCTCATGGGTCTCCTAGAAAATGGAAGGTTCACGAACAGTGTCTCGATTTTATCGTACTCAAGAACAGTTTACATCCTACTTTAGAAGGGTATAAAAAAGCAGGTCACGCCTGGAGCGTGACCTGCCTGTCTTTACTCGTATCGCAGCGCCTCGACAGGTTCGAGGCCTGCCGCACGGTTGGCGGGGTAGATGCCAAAGAACAGGCCAACCGCCGCCGAGAAGAGCGTGGCCAGCAGGACGGCGTCCAGGCCAACGCGGGGGTTGAAGACCGTGCCCGTGGCCGCCGCCACCTGGCCGACGATGAAAGCTATCAGCCAGCCCAGGCCGATCCCGATCAGGCCGCCGATCAGACTCAATAGCGACGACTCGGTCAGGAACTGGATCAGGATGTCGCGTTTGCGCGCGCCAAGCGCCTTACGCAGGCCGATCTCGCGCGTGCGTTCGGTGACCGAGACCAGCATGATGTTCATGATGCCGATGCCGCCCACCAACAACGAGATGGCCGCAATGCCGCCTAGGAAGATGGTCAGCACGCCCGTGATGGAGGCCGCGGTCGAGAGAAAATCCTGCTGGCTGAAAACGGTGAAATCGTCCGCGCCGATCTCGGTACGATGACGCTGGCGGAGGATGTCGGAGATCTCCTGCGTGGCCTGAGGTACGGCCTCGGCGCTGGCGGCCTGCACAAAGATGACATCCACCTGGTCGGCATTGGCGCGGCGCACCAGGCGGGTCTGCGCGCTGGTCAGCGGGATGATGACCACATCGTCCTGGCTGCCGAACGAGCCGCCGCCCTTGGATTCGAGCACGCCCAGAATGCGGAAAGGCTGCCCCGCAATGCGGATGGTCTCACCCGTCAGGCCTTCGTGGCGGCCAAAGAGCGTGTCGGCGGTTTCGGTGCCGATCAACGCCACCGAAGCGCGCCCGAGCATGTGTTCCTCACTGAGGAGTTCACCCTCGGTCACGTTCAGGTTGCGGACCGGGAAATAGGAAGGCAGTACGCCCGTGATGGTGGTGGTGGTCACCTCGCCGCCGTAAGTCACCTCAGCGTTGGTCTGCAAAACAGGCGAGACCGCCACGACCGAGGGCGCGGCAAATGGGTCAGCCAGCGCTTCGGCGTCCTGCAAGGTCAATGGCTTGACGTTGCGGATGGAATCATCCGCGCCGCCCCGGAAGACGAACAGCAGGTTGGTGCCGATGCCGCTGATCGAGCCGGTGATGCTGTCCTGCGCGCCGTTGCCGACCGCCAGCATGGCGATCACCGCCGCCACGCCGATGACGATGCCCAGCACCGTCAGTCCCGAGCGCAGCTTGTTGGACATGATGCTTTCCAGGGCTTCGATGATGGTTTGCGTAAAGTTCATGCCGCCTCCAGCAGGCCGTCCCGCAGGCGGATCACGCGCTGGGTCTGGTCGGCGATGTTCGGGTCATGTGTGACGATGATGAGGGTCGTCCCGCGGTCCCTGTTCAGGTTCAGCAGCAGCGACATGATCTCGCGCCCGACCTTACTGTCGAGGTTACCGGTCGGCTCGTCGGCCATGATAATGGCGGGATCGTTGACGATGGCACGGGCGATGGCAACGCGCTGCTGCTGCCCGCCCGAGAGTTCGGTGGGACGGTGGGTCATGCGCTGTTCGAGGCCCACCGCGCGCAGGGCGGCCTCCGCCTTGGCGCGGCGTCCTTCCACCAGGCCCGCGTAACGCAGGGGCAACTCCACGTTGAAAGTGGCGGTCTGGCGCGAAAGCAGGTTGAAACTCTGGAATACGAACCCGACCTTGCGATTGCGCACGCTGGCCAGTTGATCGTCGTTCATCTGCGCCACCGACTCACCGTCGAGGAAGTAATCACCCGAAGTGGGACGGTCGAGGCAGCCGAGCGTGTTCATG
>CALLJA010000618.1 GCA_938008865.1 uncultured Anaerolineales bacterium | reverse complement strand
ATACCAAGCAACGCGCCCTGGGTATCCGTCACGGGCAGGGCGCTCAGGTCGGTCTCCTTGAACATCTCGACCGCGGTTTCGCGGTCGTCGGTGGCTTTGAGGGCCGCAAAGCGCGAGTCCATCAGGTCCGAGATGAGTGTTTCGGGCGCGGCCAGCAGGATCTGGCGGATGCGTAGGTCATCGCACAACCTGCCCTGCTCGTTGATGACGTAGATCATGCTCATCGTCTCGCTGTCCCTGCCATAGCGGCGGATGTGGTCCAGCGCGCGGTCCACCGTCCACTCGGAGCGGATGCGGACGAAGTCGGGCGTCATCAGGCGCCCGACCGAATCTTCGTGGTAGCCCAGCAGTTGGGCGGCCACCTGGCGTTCTTCGGGCGACAGCAGGTTCAGCATGTGCTGGATGGCGTTGGCGGGCAATTCCTCCAGCAGCGAGGTGCGATCGTCGGGGTCCATCGCGTTCAGGATGTCGGCCACATCCTCGCGGGCCATGGCCTTGAGCAGCTCGGTCTGGCGCTCGTCGGAGAGGTAAGTGAAGACTTCCGCCGCCTGTTCGCGCGGGAGCAGACGGAAGACGACCGCCTCGGTCTCGGCGGCCAACGGCTCCATCAGTTCGGCCAGGTCGCCCGCGGGCCAGTTCCTGGTCTCTTCGCGCAGGGCGCCAAAATCGCGGGCGGCGATCAGTCCCTTCAGGTCGATGATCTTGAGGGTCGGGTTCATGCAATGTTTTCCTTTCGTTGTAAATTAGACGAAGGCAACAAAAAATCGCCTCCGCATGGAAAGGCGATTTGCACAGCCGACAACCGCATCCGTTTCCCCCAGCGCACCCCATTCAGGAGGCGGGCGCAAGGAAAACGGCGCGCATAAAGGTCGAAACGTGCAAAACGCACTTTCGCAGGGAAATGCTCTGCTTATCACTATCCGCGTCCACGCGAACACCTCCTTGCAGCCCGTGGTTGGATTCGCCGAAGCGTCACAGACTGGCAAAATGAAAGCCTCCCGTCACAAGACCAGGAGGCAAATACGCGCAAAAAGAAAACGCCGCCTCTCTGGTGGAGCTTCAGCACTGCACATCGTAGGAACTGGTTCGCAGTTCCAGCCACATTGGGTAAAGCCTTATGCCGACCTTACCTGGTCTACCCTTTGGCGTCTTTCGACGTTTCAGGACAATGGCTTGTGTATCTTGCAGCCGCCTGGCCTAACGAGGACTGTTCAGTTGCAGGCGCGGTTATACACCCGCACAAGATGACTTGTCAAGCGCTTCTGAAATCTTGCGGGCACGAAACCGCCAGAAACCCGACGGCGGAGAATCTCATCCAGCGTTTATAATGGTGCCCATGTTCACAGACCAGGTAGAAATTTTCGTGCGTTCAGGCAAAGGCGGCGACGGAATGGTGCATTTCCGCCGCGAGAAGTTCGTGCCGCGCGGCGGACCCGACGGCGGCGACGGCGGCAAAGGCGGCGATGTCGTGTTCGAGGTCAAGCCCACGCTCAACACGTTGTCCACCTTCCGCCCCAAGCAGAAGTTCAAGGCGGAGGACGGCGTGGGCGGCGGCTCCTCCCAACTGACAGGGCGCGGCGGCAAGGACCTCGTCATCCACGTCCCGCCTGGCACCGTCCTCTTTGAGTTACCCGTCGATGGCAGCGCCCCTATCCTGCTCGGCGACCTGACCCAGCCCGGCGAACGGTTGATCGTCTGCAAGGGCGGGCGCGGCGGACGCGGCAACCAGCATTTTGCCACCTCGCGCAACCAGGCCCCGCGTACTGCCGAACGCGGCGAGCCGTGGGAAGAAAAGCATCTCAAACTGGAACTCAAGCTGATCGCCGATATCGGGCTGATCGGCGTCCCGAACGCGGGCAAATCCACGCTGCTCTCGGTGTTGACCAACGCCAAGCCGAAGATCGCGGCCTATCCGTTCACCACGCTGGAGCCGAACCTGGGCGTAGCCAACATCGACGATGACACCACCGTAGTGCTGGCCGACATCCCAGGCTTGATCGAAGGCGCAGCGGAAGGCGCGGGCCTCGGCCACGACTTCCTGCGTCACATCCAGCGGACCCGCGTGCTGGTCCACCTGCTCGACGGCCTCTCCCCCGACCCGCTGGCCGACTACAGCCAGATCAACTCCGAGTTGGCGCTCTTCGACCCGAACCTGGCGAAAAAGCCGCAGATCGTGGCACTTAACAAGATCGACCAACCCGAGGTGCAGGAACGCCTGAAGGAGTTGAAATCCGCGTTCAAGAAGAAGAAGGTGGAACTGCGCACCATCTCGGCCCTGGCGCGCACCGACACGCGCGACCTGCTGCTGGCCGCCACACAGAAACTGTCCGAGACTCCCCCGCTGGAGGAATTCGAGGCACCCGTGCCCGTCTATCGCCCCGAGGCGGACCCGAACCAGTTCACCATCTCGCGCGAGGACGACGCCAGTTGGCGCATCTCGGGCGCGGGCATTGAGCGCGCCGCCGCCATGACCTACTGGGAACACGACGGTTCCGTGCGCCGCTTCCAGCGCCTGATGGAGAAACTCGGCGTGGATGAGGCCCTGCGCAAAGCGGGCATCGAAGAAGGAGACACGGTCCACGTGGGCGATTACGAATTGGAATGGCAGGAATGACAAAAAGGCCTCGGATTTCTCCGAGGCCTTTTTTCATGGGCGTTTACTTCTTGCCCTTCTTTTCCTTCTTCTCTTTCTTTTCCTTCTTGGCTTTCTTGCCGTTCTCGCCGCGGCCCATCGCGTCCATCACCGCCACCGAAGCGATCTGCACGATGGCATTGACGTCGTCACCCGTCTGCAGCACGTGGACGGGCGCGCCCACGCCCAGCAGGATCGGGCCGATGGCCTTGGCCTTGCCAAGGCGGGCCAGCAGTTTGTAAGCGATGTTAGCCGACTCAAGCGATGGGAAGACCAGCACGTTGGCATCCTTCACCGCGCTGAACGGGTAACGCTCGTCCACGATCTCGGGTACCACGGCGGTGTCGGCCTGCATCTCGCCATCCACCTTGAGGTCGGGGCGGCGTTCCTTGACCAGGGTCACAGCCTTGCGGACCTTTTCAGAGAGCGGGTGCGGCGTGGAACCGAAGTTCGAGAACGAAAGGAAGGCCACGCGCGGGTCGAGTTCGAGTTTGGCGGCAAAGTCGGCGGCCAGGGTGGCGATCTCGGCCAGGTCCTCGGCGCTCGGGTCGATGTTGACCGTGGCGTCGGTGAACAGGTACACGCGGTCTTCGACGATCATGATGTACACGCCCGCCGCGCGGGTCACTCC
>CALLJA010000617.1 GCA_938008865.1 uncultured Anaerolineales bacterium | reverse complement strand
TCGATGCCGTGGTTCGTCGAGCGGCTGAACTGTCAGGTCGTGGTGACGGTGCGGCATCCCGCCGCGTTTGCCAGCAGCCTCAAGCGCCTCAACTGGAGCTTCGACTTCCGCGACCTGCTTGACCAGCCGCTGTTGATGCGCGACCACCTCGAAGCCGACCGCGCCGACATGCAAGCCATGCCTGCCGACGACATCATCGGTCAGGCCGCGCTGCTGTGGCGGATCATCTACCGCACCGTGCATCACGAGTGCCATAGGAATCCCGACATTCAGGCCGTGCGCCACGAGGACCTTTCCCTCGACCCTGTGAGCGGATACCGTTCCCTGTACCAATCCCTCGGCCTGGAGTTTTCTCCGCGCGCCGAGAAGGATATTCTCAACTCCAGCAGCTCCGAAAACCCGACTGAGCTTTCGAAGAACAAAACCCACTCGGTGAAACTCGACAGCCGCGCCAACATGCACAACTGGAAGAAGCGCCTGACTGCCGAGGAAATTACACGCATCCGCTCGTTGACCGAGGATGTGGCGCATCTGTTCTATTCGGATGTGCAGTGGGAGTGACCGTGAAGCCGCCTGCCTTGCCTACCGTTTCGATCATCACGCCGTCGTTCAATCAGGCGCGTTATCTCGAGTCCACCATTCAATCGGTGCTGACTCAGGATTATCCGCGCATCGAATACATCATCGTGGACGGCGGCTCGACCGACGGCAGTGTGGACATCATCAACAAATATGCCGACAAGCTCGCCTGGTGGGTAAGCGAAAAGGATAAGGGTCAGACCGACGCTATCAACAAGGGCTTTGCCCGTGCCGCGGGTGGCATCCTGGCCTGGCTCAATTCGGACGATACCTACGAGCCTCGTGCGGTTGGCGAGGCCGTGAAATATCTGCTCGACCATCCCGAAGTGGGCATGGTCTATGCCGATTGCAATTACATCGGCGAAGATGGTCAGGTGCTGGGAAAATTTCCCGCCGCGCAGACCGATTATGCGCGCCTGCGCCAGGGCTATGTCCACATCCCGCAGCAGACCATGTTCTTCCGCGCCGAGCTGTGGAAGCAGGTTGGTCCGCTCGACCCTTCATTTTATTTTGCAATGGATTACGACCTGTGGACGCGCATCGCCGCGAAGACCGAGATCAAGTACCTCGCAGGCCAGACCTGGGCCAACTTCCGCATGCACGCTTCGGGCAAGAGCACGGTTGCCGATGACCGTTGCTGGCCTGAGATGCTCAAGGTCCACTACCGCGACGGCGGTTCGTTCTTCGCGCCCATCGTGGCGAAATATTATGTCCGCAAGCTGGTCGCGCCCGTGTGGAACTGGCGGCGGCGCAAGATGCTCAATATTAAATGAACCACGAAGGCGCGAAGTACGCGAAGAAAACCTTCGCGCTCTTCACCGCTTCGCGATGAAACTGAAAGGCAAGATGAACCTTCTCTTCTCTCCTCCTTCCCTCGATGATTTGACCCGTCTACTCAAGGCTTGGCGCTTCTGGCTGTTGGCAGCGGTGATCGGCGCGCTGCTGGGCGCGGCGATTTACTTTGTCGTGCCGCCGCCGTATCGCGCGCGGGCCACCGTCAATGTGGATTTCAACCTCGAAACCGCCTGGCCGCAGGAGACCGACCGCCAGCAGTTCTATTATCTCGAACGCGAGACGCGCAAGCTGGAGGAGATCGCCTGGTCGGATTCCGTGCTGCAAGCCGTGGCCGATGCGGATGGCGAAGTGACGGTCCGCGAATTGCGCGAAGGCAGGCTGCAACTCAGTCAACCTGCCGAGGCGGGCTGGCATCTCTTCGCCGATGATAAAGATGCGAAGCGGGCCGAGGCTCTGGTTTCCACCTGGGCCGAGTCTTTTGCGAAGGCCGCGCAAGTCAACGTTGGCGCACAGGATGGGTTGAACGCGGCCATCCGAATCGAAGTGACACAGGTGAGCAATTTGCCCAAACAGCGCAGCATTCCGCTCAGCGCGTATCTGCTGGCGGGGACAGTGGGAGTGTGGTTGTGGGGTGCGTTGGGGATTCTGTTCTTTAAACCGCGAAGAAGCGAAGATCGCGAAGAAGAAAAAACATGAAAGCCTCTGTGCTCTCCGCGAACTCTGTGGTGAAATTTCTCTGGGCCGCCGCGCTGGTGACCTTGCCTGTCACCAGTTTTCGTTGGTTTCCCTTCCTCGGTGATAGCACGCTGGTCCGCCCGCTGGCGTTGTATCCGCTGGTGCTGCTGCTCCCCCTCCTGCTGATTCAAACCATTCGGCGGCAGCGTCCCTTCCCGTGGGCGGGGAGCGCGATCCTGCTGGGGGCCTTCGCCGTGGTCGTTTTGGCGGCGACCAGTTTTGGGGTTCTGATCGATCCCATCCCCTTGCGCGGGCAGACCTATCTCGGGCGAGCTGTCCGCGCGCTGGCTACGCTGGTCATCGGGCTGGTCTTCTTCGTCACTGCCGTGTGGATGAACCGCGACGAGGCCGAGGTCAAGTTCACGCTGCGTTGGATGTTGGCGGGCTTCGGCGTGGAACTGGTCTGGAGCGCGCTGCAGGCGGTGACCTTTTACACGGGTCTGCTGGACAAGGAGATGGTCACGCACTGGCAACTGGCCTTTTCGATGCGCGAACTCGTCCGCACGAATCGCATCTCAGGCCTGGCCTACGAGCCTGCCTGGCTGGCGGGCCAGATCGTGACGATGTACCTGCCGATCCTGTTCGCAGCGCTGCTGACGAAGACACGCCTGACACGCTTCCGCTGGCTGGAGCCTGCTCTGCTGGGTTTGTCTGTCCTGTTGCTGCTGGCGACCTATTCGCGCGGCGGCATCCTGATTGGCGTGGGTGTAACTGGATTGGTCTTCCTGCTGGTGGGACGTGAGCATCTGCGCGCCGCGTGGACCTGGTACTTTGGAGGTTTCCGTCAGGGTTGGCTGGTGCGCGTGGGGCTGATCGTCTTGCTGGTGGCTGTGCTGGCGGGGTCGTTCGCCTTCCTCGGTAGGAAAAATTATTTCCGCCGCCTGTGGGACATTTCTGCCGATAGCTTGAGCGAATACCTGGTCGACATCAACGCGGGCGGGCGCAGCGCGTATGCCACGGGCGCGATGGCCGCCTTCGACGAGCATCCGATCTTTGGCGTGGGCCTTGGCGCAAGCGGATTCTGGATCTACGACCACCTGCCCGACTGGACCCTGACCACCGTCCCCGAGGTGGCGAAGCAGCTTAACCCCGAAAGCAAGCTCTATCCGAACCCGAAGAATTTGTATGTGCGCCTGTTGGCCGAGACAGGGCTGGTTGGATTCGTCTTCTTCTTCATCTTTCTTCTTTCTTCCCTGGCCGATTCGCTGGCCTTGCTTCCACGCGGACAATTCTCCCGCTTCCTCGGCATCGCAGGACTTTTTGCGTGGCTGGCAATTGCCCTGTATAATGTGACCCAGGATTCACTGGCCACGCCGAACCTCTGGATGATCCCAGGCATCGTGGCGGGGATTTCACTTTCAACTTCACCCCTTGCCCCTCATTTTCGAGAGGGGAAGAGCAAGGAGACTGCATGATCGTTCTGTCTGTTGGGATGCCGCGCGCGGGGTCGGGCTGGCACTATAACCTGATCCACGACCTGATGAAGACCACGGGCTGCGCCGATGCGCGCGACATCCGCGAAAAATATGGCTTGCAAAAGATCCTGACCGAAGTGAATTGCAACATTGGCGTGTTGTCGGCGCGGCGGTTGGGACTGGTGACCGTGCCCGCGCTGCTCGGCAAGACCTTCGTCATCAAAGCCCATGCGGGGCCGACCAGCGCTTCGCGTACGCTCCAGGCCCTCGGCCTCCTGCGCATTACCTACATCTACCGCGACCCGCGCGATGCCATGCTCTCGGCCTACGATTACGGCCAGCGCGCCCTGGCCAAGGGTCGCCCCAACGCCTTCTCGCACCTGACCGATTTCGAGAAGAGTCTCGATTTCATGCTGGAGTACGTCCGCATCTGGCAGAAGTGGATCCAGGAAAAGGACGTGTTGATTGCCCGTTACGAAGACCTGTTGACGAGCTACGACGTCGAGTCGGCCCGTCTGGTCGGATACCTCAAATTAGACGGGGCCAGCCCCGAGGTCCGCGCAGTGGTGGAGCAGTATCGGCCCGGGGCTAACGACGGTCAGCAGGGGCTGCATTACTATAAGGGCAAGGTCGGGCGCTTCCGCGAAGCCTATACGCCCGAACAGCAGGCCGTGCTTGCATCCAGGCTTGAGCCATACCTGTTCAAGATGGGCTATGAGGCTTGAAAGCGCGCAGGTGTAATTTTCCTGTAATGTCGTCTCCCCGCCTGCGGGTGGGTTTTGGTTTATCATTGCGCCATGCGTAGGTTCGATACTCCTTACATTGCAGACTGGTTTGCCATCTCCCTGCGCTGGATCGTGTTGATCGGCTTGGTGGCCTCATTGGGTCTGGGCCAGAGGCTCACCCCCCAGACGTTCATGCCGTTGGCAATGATGATGGTCTGGAACCTGGCAATGACCAGCATCACCAGCCTGAATTATCGCGTCACCAACCACCGCATTGTCAATGTGGTGGCCGATTTTTTAATGGGGGCGGCCTTCTTCTGGTTGCAAGGCGGGCTGGATGGCCCCGCCTGGTGGGTGGGGATCTATACCGTCCTGACGGCTTCCATCTACTATGAATTCTGGGGGGCCACGGTCGTGGCGGTGCTGTACGTCGCCTTGTTCTATGCGTATTTTTTCCTCTCAACCCCCTCCATCCAGCCTGTGGCGTTGATCAAGTCGCTGGTTTTCTTGCTGGTGGGCGTGCTGTTCGGCTATCTCGGACGGCAGGTCATCGTCCGCATGAGGTGGATGCGCGTCAGTTGGCTGGATGCAGAAGAGAAAAAACAGCGCATCCAGACCGAGCGCCTGCGCGCCATCTACGAGCTGACCTCCACGCTGGCGGCCACCTTGAGTTACAAGCGCGTGCTCAACTCCGCGCTGGATATGGCCTTCACGGCCCTGACGCCCGACCCCGAAGAGGCCGCCCGCGACCGCCTGGTGGGCGCCGTTTTGCTCTTCAAGGGCGGGATGCTGCAAACCGAGTCGGCGCGGCGCTTCACCAACGCCGACCTGCGCGTGGCGTTCGCGGGCAGCGAGGGCATCCTCAAGCGTGTGTTTGACGATGGTGAGCCGATCCTCTCGCAGGGTATCGGCTACGATCCCGAACTGGGACGTGTGGTGGCCCTGCGCAGTTGCAACGTGGCATACTGCTTCCCGCTGCGCAGTGGATTCAACGTGTATGGCGCGATGCTCTTCGCCCATCCCGAGGCCGGGTATTTCACCCCCGACCGCAAGGACCTGCTCGACATCATCGGGCGGCAGGCCGTCATTGCCATTCAGAACGCGCG
>CALLJA010000616.1 GCA_938008865.1 uncultured Anaerolineales bacterium | reverse complement strand
GTGCCGCAGATGTAGCAGGTCCCTTCCACGTAGCGGTCGGGCAGGAAGCGGTTCAGCCCGGGCGAGAACCATTGCGGCTCGACCTTCGTGAAGAGGAAGCCGTTCTTCTGCAAGGCCAGGAAGATGCTCTGCGAGACCTTGAAGTGATTCTCGCTGTGGGTGGTGGTGTACAGGTCGTAGGTGATACCGATCTTCTGGAACAGGTCGATGAACCCTTCGTGATAGAACTTGTACACTTCCTCGACCGGCTTGCCCAACTTGTCGGCGCTCATGGTGACGGGCGTGCCGTGCGAGTCGGTGCCTGTGATCATCAGCACCTTGTTCCCTTTCAGGCGGTGGTAACGCGCGGCGATGTCACCCGGCAGGTGCGAACCCGTCAGGTTGCCCACGTGGATCTCGGCATTGGCATAGGGCCAGGCAACTGCGATTAGGATATTTTCAGGCATTCGGGCCTCCGTATTTCGGTCCTTGCGAAAAATGTTATAGAAGTTGTAATTAGATATTGGTTATTGGCGCTTCGGCTGATGGTCAAAATGTTTCTGAAACCTTCAGACTGCTTCCGATTCTCGAATTCCGAAGATCGGCTCTTACAAACAAAAAGGCTGTCCGCGTCATGGACAGCCCGTTTCGATTCAGGAACGCTGAACTAACGTGCCCTCCACGCGCGGCGGGACATCTCCACGCTGCACGGCATGGCCATGGTCATTGGCACCATTGGAAAGGCGGGTTTGAAGTTCATTGGCCGCAATTCTACTACAACTTTTCACTCGCTACGGCGGTTAAAGCACAACGCCCCGCCTCAAGGATTTGGGACGGGGCGTTGATATGATCGGGTTGGGGACTATTCAGCGCTCAACAGGTCTTTGGCCTGCTCGAAGAGAGTTCCAATCACGCTGAATTCATCCAGGGCGGCCAGCATGGCATCCTTGTCCTGAGACTCGAGGGCGGCCTTCATATTTGTCACGAACGTGGTGGTCTGGTCGCTGATCTGTACCAGGGTATTATCCAGTTCGACCCACTTCTCAGGGACTTGGTCGTTGGGGGTGGCGGCCAGGGCCTGCCCGGCTGCGTCAAGGCGGTCAAGGGCGGCAAAAGTGGCGTCCATCCAGGCCTGGTCGTTCAGCGCATCATTGCTGATGCCTTCGAACTGCGTGCCGACCCCGGCCAGGGCTGCATTGTATTCCTCGACAGCGGGGGTCAGGTTGGTGAAGTAGGTTTCTTCAACACTGGGGCCGCAGCCAGAGGCGGCGAGGACCAGGGCGAAGGCCAACAAGAACAGGGACGTGCGTTTTAGTGCGGTCATGGAGGCTCCTTGTGAAGAAATTCGCAAACATGATACCTTTAATTTCCTGTTTATCAAGGATTCCAGCCTTTTTCAGGCTGTATCGTCGGTTATTTGTAAAGCCGGCCAGGTGGGATTGTGCTAGACTTGAAAAAACTACGATCCGCATTTCACCGTCGCGTGAGGTGGAGGTTTGATGCATTGGTTCAAGGTGCGCCTGCGCGCCATCCATTATGGGGGCATGGGGTTCGTCCTGGGACTGGTCTTCCCCGTGATGGGGAGTTGGATCGAGACGGCCATCCTTGGCCTGCTGCTGACCTGGCAGTCTTTCTGGACCGTCCAGCGTACCCAGCCGCTTTTGTGGTTCATCGATATTCTGCCGTTCTTCCTTTCGGCGCTGTTCATGCTGCTCGGCCGGCGGCAGGAACTGGCTGCCGAGCAGGCCCGTCTGGCCGAATCGGTCAGCGACAAGGACCAGTTGCTCCAGTCCATGTGGGCGCTGATCGACCGCAGCGAACGCGAGTGGGAAACGCTCTTCGACGCGCTCTCCGACCCGATCTTCGTCACCGACGATACGGGCCGCATCCAGAAATGCAACCGCGCTGTGGCCGACAAACTCCAACTGCCGTTCAAAGACATCATCAACAAATCCGTGCTGGAGATCCTCTCGCTGGGAGCGGGCAGCGAGGTCGGCTTCCAGAACGAGCGCAATGAATACCCGTGGATGGGCAGGGTCTTTGAACTCTCTTCCTTCCCCGTTCACGCCAGCAAATCGCCCCGCCAGACCATCGTGATCTGTCACGACATCACCGAGCGCAAGAACGCCGAACTGGCCCTGTTGCGCCAGAAGGAGTACTTCGAAGCGTTGGTCAAGAACAGTCCAACCGCCATCGTGGTGCTGGATATGGAAGGTCGCATCGCTTCGTTTAACCCGGCCTTCGAGGGCCTATTCGGGTACGCGGAACGGGAGGCGGCTGGCTGTTTGCTCGACGATCTGATCGTGCCCGAGAGCGGCATGGAGCAGGCGCGCGCCTACACCTGCCAGGCCATGCGCAATATGGTCCACTTCACCGACAAGCGCCGCCGCAAGGACGGCTCGCTGGTGGATACGGAGATCTTCGGCGTGCCCGTCTTTGTGGCAGGGGAGCGCGTGGGCACCCTGTCCATCTATCATGACATCACTGACCTGGCGCGCGCGCGCCGCGAGGCCGAGGAGTCCAACCGTGCCAAGAGCGAGTTCCTGGCCAACATGAGCCACGAGATTCGTACTCCGATGAACGGCGTAATCGGCATGTTGGAACTGGCTCTTGAAACCAGCCTGACCCGCGACCAGCGCGATTACCTGCAAACCTCTCTCAACAGCGCCGAGGCCCTGCTGACCCTGCTGAACGACATCCTCGATTTTTCCAAGATCGAGGCGGGACGACTCGAATTCGAAAGCATCGGCTTTAACCTGCGCAACACCGTCGAGGATGTGGCTTACAGCCTGGCCAAACGCGCCCAGGATAAGGGCCTGGAGATGGTCTGCCTTGTCCAGCCCGACCTGGACCACGACCTGCTTGGGGACCCCAGCCGCCTGCGCCAGGTGCTCGTCAACCTGGTGGGCAATGCCATCAAGTTTACGCATCAAGGCGAGATCCTCATCCGCGCGGAGAGACAGGCCGAGGCCCGCGACACGCTCACAGTGCGTTTCTCGGTCCAGGATACGGGTATCGGCATCCCGCCCGAGCGGCGGCGGGCCATCTTCGAACGCTTCACCCAGGCCGACGGTTCCACCACCCGCCGCTATGGCGGCACGGGGCTGGGGCTGGCTATCTGCAAACAACTGGTCGAGGGCATGGGCGGCGTCATCGGCGTGGATAGCGCCGCGGGCCAGGGCAGCACCTTCTGGTTCGACCTGCCGTTCCGCAGGCGGCCGGTCAAAGCCCAGACCGGGCCGCTCTCCCCTGCGCGGTCCGTGGATTGGAAGAGCCTGCGTATCCTCGGCGTGGACGACAACTCCACCAACCGCGTCGTGCTCATGCACATCCTCGAAGGTTTCGGCTGCCAAATCGACACGGTGCCGGGCGGAAGCCGCGCCCTCGACGCGCTCCGCAAGGCTGCCCGCGCGGGCAACCCCTACCACATCGTCCTGCTCGACATGCAAATGCCGGTCATGGACGGCGAACAGACTGCGCGCGCCATCAAATCGGACCCGCTGATTGCCGATGCGAAGATTATCATCCTCACCTCCATCGGCCAGCGTGGCGACGCCTCGCGCCTCGAAGCCATCGGCTGTTCGGGCTACCTGCTCAAGCCCGTCAAACAACAGATGCTCTACGAAGCCCTGGCCGCCGTGCTCGACCTGGGCCAGGAGGAGAGCGCGGGCCTGGTCACGCGTCACTCCCTGGCCGAACAGCGGCGCGGACAGCGGCTTCTGCTGGCCGAAGATAACCCTATTAACCAGAAACTGGCCGTACTCGTCCTGCAAAAGGCGGGTTATTCGGTGGATGCGGTCGAGAACGGCCAGGCCGCCCTCGACCAATTCCTGCGCGGGCAGTACGATGCCATCCTGATGGACGTGCAAATGCCCGAACTGGACGGCTGTGAGGCAACCCGCCGCATCCGCGCCGCCGAGAGTGGCGCGCGCATCCCGATCATCGCCATGACCGCCCACGCCCTGAGAGACGACCGCCAACGCTGTTTCGAGGCAGGCATGGACGATTACATCACCAAACCCATCGAGCGGGATGCGCTGCTGGCGGCGCTCGATAAATGGATCCAGCCCGCGGGCCGCGTCCGCGCGCTGGCGGAGATTCCCACCCAGCCCCTGCCTGCCCAGCCGCCGCCGGCCATATCCGTGCCCGAGCCGGTCCTGCCGATGGACTTCGATGAGGCCCTGCGCCGCTTCGACAACGACCGCGCCTTCCTCGAAGCCATGTGCGCCGAACTGGTGAAGGGCATCCCGCCCCGCATTGCCGACATGCGCGCCGACCTGGCGGCGGGCAATGCCAACGACTTCTTCCGTCATGCGCATAACCTGAAGGGCATGGCGGCCAACTTCTCGGCGCATCCGCTCGTGAACCTGGCCAGGGAACTGGAAACCATGGGTCGCGCCGAAGACCTGACGGGCGCTGACCTGCGCCTCGACCAGATGGACGTGGAATTCATCCGCTTGCGCGGTCACCTGCGGGCGCTGGGGATTATGCTGCCTGTGTAAGGTGGTTTGCCCAAAAACATAACGGCGCTGGGCTTGCGGAATGATCTCCGCAAGCCCAGCGCCGTTCCGATTCTGTCGCAGGGCGGCGAATTAATCTTTCAGCAGCGCCAGCAGGATGGTGGCCGACCCTGTGATCTGGTTCGCGCCTGCCTCCTGTGCATCCACGAATAATTTTTCGGCCTTCTCGGGCGAGGTGTAGATGTACACCGGAATGTCCTCGTCCATGACGCGCACCGCCTTGACCAGTTCGATGCCCGCTGTCAGGTTGGGTGTGCCATTTTCGGGGTGGCTCATATCGGTGACCACCTTGTCGAAGGTCTGGGTGCGCAGTTTGCCGAGCGCCTCCTTGCTGGTGACGGCGGTCGTGACGGAGATGCCTGCCTCCATCAGGTTTTGGATCAGCACGGCGTTGTTGCGCGGCTGGTCGTCCACCCACAAGATCGAGCGCGCAGACGGGCGCGCGGCGGCGGGGGCAGGCGCGGGGCTTGCGGCGGCCAAAGCCAGGGCGGATTGACCTTGTGACTTTTGCAGGGCGGCCACCTGGTTTTGCAGGTCCTTGATTAACTCGCCCTGCTGTTTGTTGTACTCTTCCATCGAGAGTTCCATCTCGCCGACCTTGACCGTGAACTTGCGTGAGCGGGCCGTCTCGATCAGCCCCGCCACCTGGCTGCGGAACGAAAACAGAATCACGATCACGATCAGCGGCCAGAGCAGGCTGGCGATGGCTTTCAGGATCTCAGGCAAAGTTTCCATGGGCGCTTCCCTCCAAAAAAAATTCCAGTGATGACGGCTGGCTTGGTCACAAATATTCTTTGAGTTGCCCCGATTGCTTGGGGTGGCGCAGACGCCGCAGGGCGCGTCCTTCGATCTGGCGGATGCGTTCGCGCGTCAGGCCGAACTTCTGTCCCACTTCTTCCAGCGTGTACGGGTTGCCGTCGTCCAGACCGAAGCGCAGGCGCAGGATGTGCGCCTCGCGCGGCGAAAGCGACGCCAGCACCTCTTCGAGTTTTTCCTTGAGCATCGACTGGTACGCGCTTTGCAGCGGGGTGGGGCTGAACTCGTCTTCGATGAAGTGGCCCAGTTCCGACTCCTCATCGTCGCCAACAGGCGACTCGAGCGAGAGTGGCAGCCACGAGACCTTCATGATCCATTGCACCTTGGCGGTGCTCAACTTCAACGCCCGCGCGATTTCCTCGACCGTGGGCTGGCGTCCGAGCGACTGCTCCAGGTCGTGGGTGACCTTGTACATCTGGCGGATGCGGTCTGACATGTGGACGGGCACACGGATGGTGCGCGCTTGGTCGGCGATGGCGCGCGTGATGGTCTGGCGGATCCACCAGGTGGCATAGGTGGAGAAGCGGAATCCGCGTTTGTAGTCGTATTTTTCGACCGCTTTCATCAGGCCTAGATTGCCTTCCTGGATCAGGTCGAGGAAGGCCACGCCGCGTCCCATGTAGCGTTTGGCGATACTGACCACCAGGCGCGTGTTGGCCTTGATGAGGTGTTCGCGGGCCAGCAGCCCGTCTTGGATGACGGTGTCTAGTTTGCGGCGTAGGGCGGCATTGGTGCGCCCGCTCAGTTTGAGGCGGTCCTTCTTGGCGCGGCGGCCCTTTTCGATGCGGACGGCCAGGTCGAGTTCCTCGTCGGCGGACAGCAAGGGCACGCGCGACATCTCCTTGAGATACAAGCCGACGGGGTCTTCGCTGGCGAGCGCGCCGCCCAGGAGGAAGTCCGGGTCAGAGGGGGGGGATTCGGGTTCGAGGTCGGGGGAATCATCTTCGGGGTCCATCACGTCCACGCCGCGGTGGCGCAGCGCGGTCAGCAGGACGCGCACATGCTGGGCATCGGCGTCGGGGGCCGCTTCCATCAGGTCGTCGGTGGTCAGGTAGCCTTGAACACCAGCCTTTTCCATGAGCAGGTTGAGGGCTGCTTGCTGTCTCTTGTGTGCCACGGTGCCATCCTTGGATGGGGCTAGAGGAGTTTTTTCAGGACCGAGAAGGGTGAGTCGTCGTTCTCCGCACGGTGACCGCAGTCGGCCAGGTTCAGGTTTTCGCCGCACTCGGGGCACAGGCCTTTGCAGTCGGGCTTGCAGATCGGGCTGATGGGGACTTCCAGCAGGGCGTATTCGCGCAGGAGCGGTTCGAGCTCGATGTGGGCGTCGTCGGGTAGGAGCAGTCCCGAGTCGGTGACGGATTTTTTGTTGAAGGCGTACAGTTCAGTGAATTCCCAGTGCAGGCTGTGCTGGAAATCGCTGAGGCAGCGCACACATTCGAGCGTGATGCCGCCCTTGAAATCTCCCTGCACGAGCAGGCCCTGCGGCGTGCGGCTGATGGTGGCCACACCCGCAAAATCAGTCAGGACCAGGTCGTCTTCGAATCTGGCTTTTTCGAGGTCGAAGGGCACCTGATGGGTGTACCCGACTTCCTCGCTGACAATGAAGCCTACGTTGATGCGGAACGGTTTGCGGGGGTTGGTCATGGCGACCGCTGGGGAGTGGATTCGGGCATTCGCATAAGAAAACCCGT
>CALLJA010000615.1 GCA_938008865.1 uncultured Anaerolineales bacterium | reverse complement strand
CGGTAGCGGTGACAGCCGAAGGCGTCAAGGGAACGGCTGGGAAGTTCGTCACCGCCGACGAGGTGGCAGCCCTCAAGTCCCGCCTGAACGTCAAGGACGGCGACCTGATCCTGTTCGCCGCCGACGCGCGCGCCGTCGTCAACAAAGTGCTGGGCGGACTGCGCCTCATCTTCCGCGACAAGCTGAGCCTGGCCGACAAGGACACGATGGCCTTCGCCTGGGTGGTCGATTTCCCGATGTTCGCCTGGAACGAAGAGGACCAGCGCTGGGATGCCGAGCATCACCCGTTCACCATGCCCCAGCTCGACGACCTGTCGAAGTTCGACAGCGACCCTGGCTCGATCCTCTCGGATGCCTACGACATGGTCTGCAACGGCTATGAGATGGCCTCGGGTTCGATCCGTATTCATCGCCGCGACATCCAGACCAAGATCTTCCAACTGCTTGGCCTCAAGGATGAAGACATCCAGGCCAAGTTCGGTCACATGCTGGAGGCGTTCGAGTACGGCGCGCCCCCGCACGGCGGCATGGCGCCTGGCATCGACCGCCTGGTGATGCTGCTGGCCGACGAGCCGAACATCCGCGAGGTAATCGCCTTCCCCAAGAACCAAAGCGGCCGCGACGTGATGGCCGACGCGCCATCCACGGTGGAAGACAGGCAGTTGAAGGAATTACATATTAAAATTGCGTAATAACAATCCCCGAAACTCGATATTCGAATACTTCTCGAATATCGAGTTTCGGAAAAATATCTGCCGTGCTACAATCGCTGTGTGAAGTTTTAGTGAAAGGAGATTGAAATGGACTGGCAGGATCGAATTGTGATCGACCCGAAAATACTCGTTGGAAAGCCCATCATTAAAGGAACCCGCCTGGCCGTGGAATTCATCGTGGAACTGCTCGCGCAAGGTTGGCCCGAAAGCGAGATTTTGAGAAATTACCCAGGCATTTCCAACGAAGACATTTCAGCCTGTTTGAAATATGCCACCAGCCTGCTCAAGGCTGAAAAAATTTATCCCTTTGAACTTTCGCAGACGTAATAAATGAGACTACTCGCAAACGAAAACTTCCCGCTGGATGCAGTGCAGGCCTTGCGCGCGAACGGCCATGATGTTGCCTGGATTCGTGAAGATTCACGTGGAAGTTCTGACGACAAAATCCTACTCCGCGCTCAGGAGGAGAAAAGGATCGTCGTCACGTTCGATAAGGATTTTGGAGAACTGGCATTTCGATCCAGGCTTCCAGCGGAATGCGGCATCATTTTATTCCGTATTACGCCAGTTTCATCCACATACGTTGCACAGGTTGCAGTACAAGCCTTCGCCAATCAAACAGATTGGGCAGGACATTTTTCGGTGATTGAGGATCATCGCATCCGAATGACGCCGCTACAAAAAAGATAACGCTGAAATATCAAGGAGAACTTATGCCAGAAATCATTCGCGTCTCAGAAATCTCGAAATACGCAGGCCAGGACATCACCGTCCAGGGCTGGGTCTACAACCGCACCGACAAGGGCAAGTTGTGCTTTCTGCTCGTGCGTGACGGCACCGGCTTCGTGCAGTGCGTAGCCTTCAAGGGCGATCTCGCGCCCGAACTCTTCGAGCAGATCATGCGCCTGCCGCAGGAATCCTCGGTCATTGTCACGGGCGCAGTCCGCGAGGACAAGCGCGCGCCCGGCATCCCCGGCGGATTCGAGTTGGGCATCAAGGACCTGAAGGTCGTCCAGACCGCCGAAGCCGACTACCCGATGGCGCTCAAAGACCATGGCCCCGACTTCGCGCTCGACAACCGCCACTTGTGGCTGCGCATGCAGAGCCAGTGGGCCGTCCTGCGCGTGCGTGCCACGGTCATGGCCGCCACCCGCGAGTGGCTCGACACCAACGGTTTCGTCGAAATGAGCACGCCCATCCTCACGCCCGCCGCTGCCGAAGGCACCACCACCCTCTTCGAGACCGAATACTTCGACGAAGGCAAGGCCTACCTCGCGCAGACGGGTCAGCTCTATAACGAAGCCAACATCTTCTCGTTTGGGAAGGTCTACTGCTTCGGCCCCACTTTCCGTGCGGAGAAGTCCAAGACCCGCCGTCACCTGACCGAGTTCTGGATGCTCGAACCCGAGATCGCCTTCTGTGACCTCGACCAGTTGATGGAGATCGAGGAGCAGATGATCACCCACATCGTCCAGCGCGTGATCCGCGAACGCACGCCCGAGTTGAAATTCCTCGGCCGCGACATCGCCAAGCTGGAAGCCATCCAGGCGCCCTTCCCGCGCATCTCCTACGACGACGCGGCCAAGATGCTGGTCGAACTGCGCGAGAAGGAAACCGACCCCGAAAAGAAGGAACTGCTCAAATTCGATTGGGGCATCGACTTTGGCGCGCCGCACGAGACGGCCATCACCCAGCAATTCGTCAAGCCCGTCTTCGTCTACGGCTACCCGACCGCCGTCAAGGCCTTCTACATGGAACCGTGGCCGGGCCGCCCCGAGGTCTGCAAATCGGTCGACCTGCTGGCCCCCGAAGGTTACGGCGAAATCTGCGGCGGCTCTGAGCGCATCAGCGACCCCGACCTGCTGCTCCAGCGCATCCACGACCAGGGCCTGCCCGAGGAAGCCTTCAAATGGTATCTCGAACTGCGCAAATTCGGCTCCGTGCCTCACAGCGGATTTGGCATGGGCACCGAACGCGTCACCACCTGGCTGTGCGGCACCGAACACATCCGCGAGGCTATCGCCTTCCCGCGCACGATCAAGCGTGTGTACCCGTAAAACATCCAGTCCCCGGGGATTTGAATTCCCGGGGACTTCGTTTAATCATCGCTCATGTTTCTCTACCCCTGACCTTGAGATTATGGTATAAAGCAGTTGCCCTGCTGTGTTCGTGATGTTGCACTCGCGGTTTTGAGCCAACACCCTTGTAAGGGGCTCTTATCTTGCAGAAATAACGCGATAGGCCTGAGCCAAGGCGGCGTTTCTGGGTCGGAGCCCGACCTGCCAAAAGCAGGTTCAAAACTTCGCAACACACGGCATGTGCGGGGTCC
>CALLJA010000614.1 GCA_938008865.1 uncultured Anaerolineales bacterium | reverse complement strand
ACTGCCCGCCGTGCTTTCTGGGACTTGATCTACGAATTGGCCGCCAGCGGCGTGACGATTTTAGTCACAACGCATTATATGGACGAGGCCGAATACTGCAACCGTGTGGGTATGATGCGTGATGGCAACCTTCTGGCGATGGATACGCCGATGGCGTTGAAGGAGCGTTACGTTCCTGGCGATGTTTGGGAACTGTACGCCGGGCCATTGCTGGACGGGTTGAATTTGTTGTCAGAAACTCAAGGCGTGCTGAAAGTCGGTTTAGCGGGAGACCATTTACGGGTGAACGTCGAAGCGGGTTTGGGGGAGAAAGATATCCAAAGGATGCTGGCAAAATCAAATCTGCGTGTGACTTCCATCCAAAAAGGGGAGCCAACGCTGGAGGATGTATTTTTGAATCTGGCAAAGAGATAAAGATTCCTGCTTTTTTAAATCAGTATGTCAACTTATGAAAATAAACACGATAAAAGTCGTATATAAGAAACGGGTCGGTCTGTATATTTAATACAGACTGCCCGTTTCTTTCGAGTAATCCTAATACCAGGAACCAACCAAAAGTGTCATTTTGTGATGGGTATGGCGGCCATTTTTTCCGCCATCCTGCCTCGAGTGAACATTTAGTATGCGCGGTATCACCCACCGCGGTTCTAGTATTCAAGCGATTATCACTGTCGCCGTATCGGCTCAACCGCGTTCCATTAACCTGGCTAGTCCGTTACGGTCAGTGAGCACAAACTCGGTGCGGGTGACTTCTATCATTTTTTTATCCGAGAAATCATAGAGAACACGGCAAACCATCTCACGGGTACTGCCGATCTGTGCCGCCATCTCATCGAGTGTTAGGTGACGGGAGATGGCTGAGTCGCCGGATAATCCGAATCTTTCGAGCAAGAGCTGTGCCAGTCTACCCGCGACGGGTTGAAAAGCCAGTCCCTCCAAAATTTCACTGGCGCGCTGCATACGTTCCGCCATCAGACGGCTGAGTTCCCAGGAAGCTTTTCCTTCGCGAAACAAGAGGGGAAGAATATCCTGTCGCGCCCACAGGTAGATCGATCTGTCTTTGCGCGCCAAGTGTAAAGGGCATGGCAACACCCTCGTGAAAGAAAGCCAACCCCCAGAAAAGCTCGCCCTCAGTGAAGGATGCTACGCGAAGGACGCGTCCCTCGAAGGATTCCTCCGTGCTTCGATTTCTCCGTTCTTAACCATGAAAAGATAAGACCACACTTCACCGTATAGGATGATCTTTTCTCCTTTAATATAGGAACGCAGGGAAGCCGCCCGCACCATCTGCTCCAGAATTGGAGGGTGACAGAACAGCAAAGACGGGGTTTCTCTTGAGGAAGTCTGGAAGGATTTCCATGATCAATCTCCTCGGGCAAGGGATTCAAGCCGTTCACGATCCAGAAACGCGAACTCCACTCGGTTGACATGGACCAACCCCTCGTCGGCGAAGCGATGCAAAGTGCGGCTGATCAGTTCTCGGGTAGTCCCGACCATATCCGCCATCTGGTCGAGGGTCAGGTTGCGAGGCGCGAGCTGTCCATCTGTGGCATTGTAATGGGTCAACAACAGCCGTGCCAGCCGCCCAGCAACGGGGTGGAAAGCAAATCCATAAACCACTTCACGCACGTTCCGCATATATTGAATCAGAATGTTAGCAACATCCCACGAAGCTTGCGCATTCTGCTGGATGACGGGGAGAATCGAATCACGTTCCCAGAGATAAAGCACCGTATCTTCGCGGACCTCAAGTGAGGCGGGCATCGAGAGTCCGTCCACCACCGAATGGCCCCACACCACATCACAAGGTTGAAGTGCGAACACCACCTGACGGCGGCCCTCGGGTGAAAGCATGGCCCACTCCAGGCGACCTGATGCGATGTAAGCGACATATGGCCAGACTTCCCCCTGCCAGCAGACATATTCATCCTTG
>CALLJA010000613.1 GCA_938008865.1 uncultured Anaerolineales bacterium | reverse complement strand
TCGATCTCGGGCGCGTCGCGGTAGGAGCGGCCGATGGACACGCCATTGTTGAATCCTTCCACCAACACGTCCAGCGTTTTGCCCACATATCCCTGATTGACCTGCAACGAGATATTCTGCTGCAATTCCATGATGCGCTCGTAGCGCTCCTGTTTGACCTCGGCCGGGACCGGGTCGCCCAGCGGCTCGGACGTGGTGCCAGGCTCGAACGAGAATTGGAAGGCGCCCACGCGGTCGAAGCGCGTCCCCTCGACGAAATCCACCAGCGCCTGGAATTCTTCTTCGGTCTCACCCGGGTAACCGACGATGAACGTAGTCCGCATGGCCAGGTTGGGGATCTTCGCACGCATCTTGGACAGCGTGTTACGCACCCAGTCCATGTTGGAAGGACGCTTCATGCGATAGAGCGTCTTGGGATGCGCATGCTGGAGCGGCATGTCGAGGTAGGGCAGGACCTGTTTCTGCGAGGCCATCACATCGATCAGGCGGTCGGTGACGTAGCCCGGGTAGGCGTACATCACGCGGATCCAGTCCAGGTCGGGGACCTGGGTTGTCAAGTTTTCGAGCAGCACGGCCAGGCCGTCCTTCATGCCCAGGTCGTGGCCGTAATCGGTGGTGTCCTGCGCGATGAGGATCAACTCGCGAATGCCGTCGTCACGCAGGAGTTTGGCTTCCTCGATGATCGTCTCCAGCGGGCGGCTGACCGCCGTACCCTTGATGAGCGGAATGGCGCAGAACGCGCACGGACGGCGGCAGCCATCCGCCACCTTGAGGTAGGCGCTGGCTCCCGTGATGGCCGCACGCACTGCCCCACCCTCATCCGCGCCGACGGTGGGCGCCTCGGGCAGATGATACAGCGGCTCGGGGTGCGGACCCTTGCGAAGTTCGCGCACCACCTGGACGATGTCCATCCAGCGACGGGTGCCCAGCACCCCGTCCACACCGGGGACTTTCTGCGCCACCTCCGCGCCGTAGCGCTGGGTGAGGCAGCCTGCCGCGATCAGCACCTGGCCGTCCAGTTTGGACTCGGCCAATTCGCGCAACACGTTCAGCGATTCCTGTTTGGCTGGACCAATAAAGCCGCAGGTGTTGACGATCAGCACGCTGGCGCGCTCAGGCGTCTCGACCATGCGGTAACCGTCGTTCAGAAGCAACTGCGCCATCGAGTCGGAATCGACGGTGTTCTTGGCGCAGCCCAAAGAGACAAGGTGAAAGGTTTTCTTCGACAAGGGATTCTTCCTGTAAAGGTGAACTACCGCTAACTCTGCGGCGTGGACGTCGATGTGGGTGTGGGCGCGGGCGTCCGCGTGGGAGACGGGGTCGGCGAGGGCGTGGGCGATTCTTTGGGGGTGGCGGTGGCCGTCGGCGGAGCGGGCGGGGTGGGCGTGATGAAACCATCGGCGGTATAGATATAATCGACCACTTCACCGAAATTACCCAGCAGACCCATGTCGCGGCCATTGTAGGTCACGCGCAGGGCCGCGCCATTGCCCGTCAATACCTGCACGCTCTGGGCCGCCTCGTACGGGTAGGCCGCACCGGGGGCCACGCGCCCGTTAAAGACTTCCTGCCCGTCCACCAGTACACGCATGAAGGTCCGCTCAGTGACGACGATGTTCAAAAAAACGTTGACGTTCAGATTCAAGGTCGGAATCTCGGGCGTCACGCCTTCGGGCGTGGGCGTCTCGGCCAGCGCAAAAGGAGTATCAACGGCGGGGATGAGGGTCACTTCCTGCGCGAGAGTCGGCAGGGGCGTGCCCGCCAGCGCCTCCGAAATGGACGGCACGGGTGGCAGCGAAACCTGCTCGGCCTGCTGGGCGAAGACGCGTATCAAAGCCCAGCCTGCCAGCCCCACGATCATGGCCACAATGGTCAAACCGAAGAATAGGTCGCCCGCCATGAAACTCCGCACCGGGGGTAGTGTCGAACGCACAGCGGGCGGGCGTTCGCCGTTCCGGGCGGGGTAGCGGGCGCGGTGCCCGGCTTGCAGCGCATCGGCATAGCGCAACAACAACGCGTCGGTATCGAGGTCGAGGAAGGTTGCGTAGGAGGTCAACATACCGCGCGTCTGCACGGTGGACGGCAATTGCTCGAAATTGCCCTCCTCCAGCGCCTTCGCAAAGACCATCCGCACGCGCGTGTGACGCTCGATCTCCTCCAGCGTCAGGCTGAGCAGTTCGCGGCGTTTCCGCAGTTGCGCGCCAATCTCGCGGAAAATCTCATCGGACAATTCATCGGACTCAGGCTGCGAAGGTTCAGGTACGGCCGATACAGGCTCCAGCGGCATCTCGGTTGCGGGAGTCGGCTGCTCAGCCTCTTTTTCGCCCGTTTTCTCGCGAGGCTTCCTATCTAGGCGCAAAGTAAAAATGGATTTGACTGCCGCCCCGACCTTCGCCAGCAGCGACGGCTCTGCCCCCACCACCTGGACCTCAGCCGGCTCCTCGACGACGGGTGCGATCAGCACCTCGGCAGCCGGCGTGGCGACAGGCTCGGGGTCTGGCGCGGGTGAAGGCGGCTCAGGCGCGGCCTCCGCTTCGGGGGTGGGCGGTTCGGTCTCGACCTTCTTCTTGCGACGCACGCGGGTGACGGGTTCCTGCACAGCCGGGACGTCCTCCACCTTGCTGGCCGCGCTGCGGCGCTTGCGCGTGGGCGGCTCGGGCACAGCCGAGACGGGCTCGGGCGCGGCTTCCACCTTTTTCTTTCGTCCGCGCGGCTTGGAGGGCGGTTCGAGGATGGCGGCGGGCGGCTCCTCCGCCACAGCAGACGGCGGCTCGGGCTGGGGCTCAACTGCGATCACGGGTATCACCTCAGGCACAGGCACGGGGATGGGGCCTGGCTCAGGCGAAGGTTCGGGCTGACGGGAGCGTCCTGCCAGCCAGGCACGCCAGAACGGCGGGCGGCTAGATTCCTCGGCGGCGGGCGGATTGGCAGCGGCTTCGGGCGCGGGCGGAGCCAGGTCCACCTGCGGCAACGGCCCGCTGACGGTATCAGCAGGCTGGGCGGCCTGCAACTCGTCGAGCATGACTTGCAAGTCCAGGCCGAGGAATTCGGCGTAGTTGCGCAAAAAACCGCGCGCCTGCGGGGCCGAAGGCATCACAGAGTAATCGTCGGCCTCCAGCGCCTGAAGGTAATGCGGGCGGATGCGCGTGGCCTCGGCCGCCTGCTCGATGGAGAGGCGGCGATCCTGACGGGCAAGTTTGAGGCGCTGACCGAGGGTTTCGGGCATGGAAGGCTCTTTAACAAAAACATCACCGGTCCCCCGCGTTGGGTTGAACCGGTGATGTGGACGGACGGGGGAGGTTAGGCCTCGGCGGGAGCTTCGGCAGCGGGCTCGGCGGGGGCGGCCTCTTCGGCCTTTTTACCCTTGCGCCTGGACTTTTCGTCCTCGGCGTGGCCTTCCGCCGCTTCGCCTTCGCGGTGGACGATGATCTTGATCTCGGGCATCAGGTCCATGGTGAGGCGCACGTGGGCGCTGAATTCGCCCAGTTCGCGGATGGGCTGCATATCCACCTGCTGGCGTTTGACCTCGAAGCGCACCTTTTCCTGCAGGGCGGTGGCCACGTCGGCGGTGGTGATGGAGCCGTACAGTTTGCCGGTATCGCCAGCCTTGGCGGAGAAGGTCAGCACCACGCCAGCGATCTGGTCGGCCAGGCCCTTGAGTTCGCTGTTGAGTTCGGTGCGGCGGATCTCGGCCTGCGACTTGATGCGCTCGGCCTGCTTCATGGCGCCCGCGGTGGCAAGCACGGCCAGGCCCTGCGGAAGCAGGAAGTTGCGGCCATAGCCGTCAGCGACCTTTTTGACGTCGCCGGCGCGGCCCAGTTTGTACACGTCCTTGATGAGCAATACTTTCATGTTTAAGCCCTTTCAGCTTGGAATTTTATCGGGCGAAGGGTACCACGCCCGGGGGCGAATTGTACCACACCGGTTTGGATATCGGAAAAGGTAGTAAAAAAATCCTACTTATGCTATCCTAGTACCGTCACGCTCATGAGGCAACGATCCTTCTTTATTCTCAACGTTTTGGCGGCCGGGATCCTGTGGCTGACGGGGGTCAGCGTCATCCTGATTCCCGCGCGGATGCACGCGCTGCTCGAAAACCTGTCGGACTGGTCCGTGTTGGCCCTGGGGCTGATGTTCATCCTTTCAGCGCTGGCCAACATGATGGCGCTGTTCATCCCGTCGAAGCCCCACCAGCAGAGAATCCTGTTGACGCTGAGCATCGTCATGCTCAGCCTGTTGACCTGGCTGTACCTGCGGGCGGGTTTTTACGTGGAAGGGCTGCTGATCGCGTCCATCGTGGCGGCGCACCTGATGAACCTGGCCTACCAGGGAGGCAACGGGCAATTCGGCAGGAGCGCCACGTTCGGCGCCATCCTGGTGTCCAACGCGGTGGCGGGGATATTTTTGTTCCTGAATCAGAGCGAATCAAGCAATATGATTTACGAAGCCTACGCCGGTTTCGAGCATATTCTGGGTTGGGTGTTCCTGGGCTCGTCGCTCCTGGCGGGTGTGACGTTCTTCCAGCCCACGCTGCGGCTCAACTGGCTGCTGGAGAAGTCACTGGTGGCGCCGTGGGCGCTGTGGGTGATCCTGTTTGCCCTGCTGCCGAGCGCTCCCGGCGTGCTGGCGCCTTTCATGTTGACCTTCATCCTGCTGGCTGGCGACTGGATCCCTTGGATGGATTTTGTGCTGCCCGAAGGCGACATGCTCGGGCAGCGCATGATCCTGTATGCCAGCGTGGTGCTGTGCGTGGGCATCGGCTTTCTCTCGATCCTGCTGAACGTGGTGGACCAGTCACTGCTGGCAGTGGGGGTGGAGCCCGCCTCCATCCTGATGCGCGAAGCCAGTTTCATCATCTTCAACCTGGCCGCCTTCCTCGTAGCGTACGGGGTTACGACGGTGCTGATGACCATCAACGGGCTGATGCACGAAGCGGGCGTCGAGACGGCGTCGGAAACGAAGGAAAATTCCTGGAGCCGACGGGTGGCGCGCTATATCAAACCCTTCTCGCTGACCCGCGAGGGACTGCGCGCCCGCCTGGATGCCCAGGCCGACCAGATTACCGTGCTCACCCGTCAGTTGGCCGGGGAAAAACGCCGGGCTGAACAACTAAACCTGCTGGCGGAACTCAGCCAGCAGTTGGAAGCCCAACTCGACCAGCCCGTGGCGGCCCAGTTGACCATCAACACGCTCGAACGGGCCATCCCCAGCAGTTTCATCTGCCTGTACCTGCACGAGCCAGAGCGGCGCGAGTACGTCTCGCTGGCCACCGCCGGGCGCATGATGCACCGTATCCCCTCCGGGTATCGCCAGAACATCACCCAGGGCGTGCTTGGGCGCGCCACCCGTACCCGCAAGACGCAGGTCATCAACGACACGCGTCTCGATCCCGAATACGCTGCGGGCAGCGACAACGCCGCGCGTTCGTGCATCGTCGTGCCGCTGATCTACACGGGCCACATCAAGGGCGTGATCGAGATCGAGAACGACCAGCCCAACGCCTTCTCCAGCGCCGACGTCTCGCTGGCTGAAACCATGAGCATGGAATTGGTGCGCGCCTGGGAGCGTTCGAGTTACCATCACCGCCTGATGGAGTTGATCCAGGCGGGCATTTCGCTCTCGACCATGGTGGACCCCGAAGCCACCGTGCAGGAGATCGCCACCATCGCGCGCCAGACTCTGGAGGCGCGGTTCACCTACGTGTCACTGCTCTTCGACCGCGAAGGCAACCTGACCCAGAAGGCGTACTCGGGCCAGGCCCCGCGCCTGCTCGAGTCGCTGGAGAATGACCCCAGCCGCGACTCGCTGCTCAAGGCCAGCATCAACGCCGTGCAGCCCTTCCGTGTGCGCGACATTCGCAAATATACAGGCAAATCCAAACTGGAGATCGATCATAACGGACTGCGCAGCCTGCTGGTGGTGCCCATCCGCCTGCACCGCCTGAACATCGGTTCGATCCTGGCCTTCGGAAAACACGGCGAGGTCTTCTTCACCGAAAACGACGAGGCCCTGGCCAGCCTGCTGGCCTCGGAGGCAGCGGCGGCCATCGAGAGCGTCTGGCTGCAACAGGAATTGCGCGCCACCCTGCGCACCACGCGCCTACTATACGAGTTGAGCTATCATATCATCCAGGCCGAGGAGTTGAGCGACGCCGCCCGCCACATCGCCGAGATGGCCCATCGCCTGGCCGAGGCGGTGGTAACGGGCATCGTGCTGTTCAAACCCGACCGCCAGGTGGAGGCCGAACTCGAAGTGGATTCGAGCGGCGTGCGTCCCGACCCCGACCACCCGATGGACATGATCGAGAAGGTCATGAAAACGGGACGGGTCATCTACCAGTCCATCGACCAGAACTTCTCGCGCGTGTGCCTGCCGATCCAGACGCCGATGCGCAAGTACGGCGTGCTATGGCTAACCGTACACGAGATCCGCGGCTACAAATCGGGCAGTCCCGCCGACTTGCAGACCCTGGCCAACCAGGCCGCGCTGGCGCTGGAACGCGCCATCCTGCTGGTCGAGTCGCGCCGCCAGGCCCAGGAGATCGAAGCAGCCTACCGTGAATTGGAACTGGCCTACGACCGCACCCTGGCTGCGCTCATGTCGGCGCTGGATGCCCGCGACCGCGAGACCGAGGGCCACAGTTCACGCGTCAGCAAACTGGCGGTCTGCCTCGGCGAAGAAATCGGCCTGCCCGCCGCGCAGCTCAAAGCCCTGGAGCGTGGCTCGCTTTTGCACGACATCGGCAAGATCGGCATCAGCGACACCATCCTGCACAAGCCGGGTCCGCTCGACGAGAGGGAATGGGCCAGTATGCGTCTGCATCCCGATATCGGCGCGCGCATCGTGGAGGGCATCCCGTTCCTGCAGGAGACCCTGCCTGTCATCCGCTACCACCAGGAGCGCTGGAACGGCAGCGGATACCCGATTGGTCTGCAGGGCGGGGATATCCCGATCCTGGCGCGGGTCTTCGCCGTGGTGGATGCCTTCGACGCCCTGACCAGCAACCGCCCCTACCGCACCAAAATTTCCACTGCTGAGGCCGTGGCCTACCTGCGCGAGGAGGCAGGCAGCCTCTTCGACCCTGAGATCGTCACTGCTTTCGAGAAACTCGTCCAGGAAGGGCGGGCCGACTTCCTTGAAGGCTGACAACCTGCTCAGGGACCGCCTGGAGCATATCGTTTTCACGCCCCAGGAACAGCAGATCCCCGTCATCCCCTCGGGCCTGGCGGGCATTTTGGTGTTGATAACCATGCTGGTCAGCGGGCTTCAAAACGCGCGCGGCACCTCCCAGGACCTTGCGCTGGTCGTGTACTGCGTTGCGAACAGCATGTTCCTGGCGCATTTCCACTTCATCGTCCTGCCCTCTCCGCAATATCGGCCCTCTCATATCTGGCTCTATGCCGTCATCCAGGTGCTGGCGGCGGCGGCCACGGCCCCGTTCCTACCCGCAGGCCTGGAAACCTATCTGGGCGGCCTGACCATCCTGTTGTGCATCACGGCCTCCATCATCGCCGACCGCTGGCCCTCTGTATTAATCTTGACTGGCAACATGTTCGTGATGGCCTTCCTCAACTGGCAGACAGCCAACATCCCAGCAAGTTGGTCGCACCTGCTGGGAGCCGTGTTGATCGCCTTCGTGGTCAATGAAACCATCCAGCAGCTCAAGGCGCTCACCCGCCGCAATCTCAACCGTCTGAAAGTCATCAACGAATTCAGCCGCAAGATCACATCCTCGCTGGAGGTAGAGCAGGTACTCAACCTGTTGACCGCCGCCATCCCCAACGCCCTGCCCGCCGATAGTTACTTCTTTGGCCTGGCGGAGGGAGACGAGATCCACCTGCACCTGTTGTACGACGACGGGGAATATTTCAAGGATGTGCGGGCCAAACTGAACGGCACGCTCTCGGGCTGGGTCGTGCGCAATAAAAAGGAATTGTTCCTGCCCGACCTGCGCCGCAACCTGGACCTGACGGGCGTGGAACTGGTCATCGTTGGCCAGGGCCGCACCAGCCTCTCGTGGATGGGCGTTCCGATCGACGGTGTCCACGCGCAGGGCATCATTGCTTTTGCCTCGTACCGCCCCAACGCCTTCCATCGCAGCGACATGGAACTGGCGCGAAACATGGCCATGCACGCCGCTCTGGCGCTGGATAACACCTTCCACCATGCCGAGGTGGAACGGCAGTCGCAGCTCGACAGCCTGACGGGCGTGTACAACCACGGATATTTCCTGGGCCTGCTGAAAAAACTTACCGAACAGGCGCTTCTTAAGAAACACCCTCTTAGCCTGATCATGCTCGACGTGGATTATTTCAAGCAATACAACGATACCTATGGTCACCTGGCGGGCGACGAGATCCTGAGCGCACTGTGCAAAACCATCGGCCGTCACATCAAACACACGGACATCGTTGGGCGCTGGGGTGGCGAAGAGTTCGTCATTGCGCTGCCCGGCGCGAGCGGGAAACAAGCCCAGCGGGTGGCGCAGCGCATCCACGAGAGTATGGCTACGCTCAAGATTAAGTCTATGCGCAAGAGCATCCCCGCCCCCACCCTCAGCCAAGGTATCGCCCAATTTCCAGACGAAGCCGACGAGACCATGAAACTGGTGGACCTGGCCGACCGCCGCCTGTACATCGCCAAGGATCGCGGCCGCAACCAGATCGAGCCTGCCGCCAGCCATTGGGTCAAATTGATCTCCTGAGTTCTCGAATCACAAAAGCCGCCGCTCTTCGAAGCGGCGGCTTTTGTTTATGCATTCAACACGTCTGCAAAGGCCTGCACGGTACGGTCCACGGCCGCGTCATCGATCCAGACATGCGTCACCAGGCGGAAGCGGGTATACGTCTCGGGGCCGACCAGGATGCCGCGGTCCTTGAGTTTATACATGATCTGCTCGGCGTTCAGCGGGGCATCCTTCGTCAGGTCGAAGTACACCATGTTGGTGTACGACAAACCTTTGTCGATGACGATACCCTTGACCTTGCTCAAACCCTCGGCCAGCCTCCGCGCCCGGGCGTGATCTTCGTCCAGCCGTTCGATCATCGACTCGAGCGAGAGGATCCCCGCCGCCGCAACGATCCCCACCTGACGCATCCCGCCGCCCAACATCTTGCGCAGGTGCCGCGCGCGCTTGACGAACTTCGCCGACCCCACCAGCATGGACCCGATGGGCGCGGCCAGTCCCTTGCTCAGGCAGAACATGACCGAATCTGCGGGCGCGGCCAACTCCTTCGCCGAGACGTTTTGCGCCACCGCCGCGTTGAACAGGCGCGCTCCGTCGATGTGCAGCGCCAGACCGTTGGCATACGCTAACTCGCCCACTTGACGAGTGTACTCCGCCGTCAGCGGGATGCCGCCGCAGATGTTCTGCGTGTTCTCGATGCAGACCAAACGCGTGATGGTGTGATGCACATCCTCGCTCTGGATCGAGGCGCGGATGTCGTCCAGGGCCAGCGTGCCGTCGGCTTGATTTTGGACCGGGTGCGGATGAATCCCACCCAGCGCCGACATCCCGCCCGCCTCGTTGAGGTAGATGTGCGACTGGTCGCCGACGATGGCCTCATCCCCACGCTGACAGTGGGTCAGCAGCGCCAGCAGGTTGCCCATCGTCCCCGAGGGGACGAACAGCGCGGCCTCCTTGCCAAGCAGGGCCGCCGACATCTCCTGTAACTTGTTGACGGTAGGATCATCCTCGTACACGTCATCCCCCACCTGAGCCTTGGCCATCGCCTCACGCATCTCAGGCGTGGGCCGGGTGACGGTATCCGAACGCAGGTCGATGATTTCCATGAGATTCCTTTCCACTCGACAACGCAAGGCGCAGTTACTTGTTGCGCAACTCCACCAGCACGGCTTCCAACTCCCCGGGCAACGGCGCCTCGAACTGACGGGGTTTCTTCTCACCAGGCAGGGTGATCTTCAAACGGGCGGCGTGCAAAAAGTGACGGTCCAACTGCACGGACTGACTCTTGCGGCCATACACTTTATCGCCCACGATGGGGCATTCCAGAAACGCGCAATGCAGGCGGATCTGGTGTGTGCGCCCCGTCAGCGGATGGAACTCCAGCAACGTGTGAGATTTGAACGATTCAAGCGTCTTGTATTCGCTGATGGCTTCGCGTCCCTTGCCAGGCGGCAGGATGGCCATCTTCTTGCGGTGACTCGGGTCGCGGCCAATGGCGGCCTCCACGCGGCCCATCGGCGTGGGCGGAGCGCCGTCCACGAGGGCCAGATAGACCTTCTCCACCTTGCGCAGGCGGAACTGGTCCTGCAGCCAGCGGTGAGCGGCATCGTTCTTGGCCATCACGATCAGGCCCGAGGTTTCCTTGTCGAGGCGGTGGACCACGCCCGGGCGTTCCTCGCCGCTGATCTCGCCGAATTCGGGATCGTATCCCAGCACGGCGTTGACCAGCGTGCCCGAACTGTGTCCCGCCGCGGGGTGGACGACCATCCCCGCAGGCTTGTTGACCACCAACAGGTCATCGTTTTCGAAGACGATATCGAGCGGAATCTCCTCGGCGATCAGCCCCGTCGGCTCGGGCGGCGGGATGCGCACCTCCACCTGGGTTCCCGCCTCGATCATCTGTCCCGATTTTTTGGCGGGGACGCCGTCCACGCGCACGAAGCCGTCGGCGATCAGCCCCTGCAAGCGCGCGCGCGAAAAATCGGGCAGGCAGCCGACCAGGAACTTATCGAGCCGCTCGGCCGCGTTTTTCTCGAAGCGGAAGGCCAGGACCTGGTCACTCACGGGGTTCACCCGCTGCCCCTTCCACAGGCGCGGCGGCTTGTGCCATTTTCTTCTCGTGGCGTTCCTTCCACCACACGCCCAGGATCAGCACCACCACCCCCATCGTAATGCTCGAGTCGGCCACGTTGAACACGGGGAAACTCATCACGGAGATGAAATCGGTCACCTTGCCGCCCAGGGTCAGGCGGTCGATCAGGTTGCCGAGCGCGCCCGCCAACTGCATGCCCATCGCCAGGCGCAGCGGCCAGTCCTCCTCTTCCACGCGCGGGAAGTAATAGATGATGGCGATCACCACCACCACCGCCAGCACGGCAAACACGCCGCCGCCCTGCTGGAACATGCCAAAGGCCGCGCCGCTGTTGTACCAATGCACGATGCGGGCGTACGGCAGCAGTCCTTCCCAGCCTGGCGGGACCCACGAACCCATAAAGGGGATGTTCGAACGCACCAGTCCCTTGGTCCACTGGTCGAGCGAGACGATCACCGCCACCACCAGCGCCAGGATCAGATAATCTTTCATCAATCGCTTCAAAATTCACCTCAACTTGGAAATCGCCCGCCTATTGTACTCTACCCGGTCACGAACACACGCGGAACGCGCGCGCTGATATTGGTCAACGGCTCGTAATTGTTGGTATTCGCCCAGATCGCGAAGTCATCAGCCGAGATACCCTGCCCCAGCAGGATGACCTCGTCGCCGACTTGCACATCGTCTTCACCGACATCGACCATGAACTGGTCCATGCAGATGCGCCCGACTTGCGGATAGGATTTGCCGCCGATGACGACCCGCGCCCGATTGGTCATGTTACGGAAGTAGCCATCGTCGTAACCGCACGGGACGGTGACAATGCGGGTCGGAGCCTCGGCCTGCCACAACGACCCATAACTGACCGGCCGCCCGGGCGGCGTGATCTTGGAATAGACCACCCGCGAGTGCCAGGTCAACGCGGGTTTGATCTCCACCGTATGCTGCACATCCTCGCCGGGGTAGTAGCCGTAGAGCATGATGCCAGGCCGCACCATGTCGAAGTGACCCTCGGGCAATTGTAGGATTCCGCCCGAGTTGCACAGATGGCGCAGGGCAGGCGTCGGCGCGCCGAACTTGTCGTACAGCGCCAGCACGCTTTGGAAACGCTCCAATTGCAGGTGCGCGTGGATCAGGTCAGGCATTTCCGAGTTTGCCAGGTGGGTGTAGATGCCTTCCACCTCGACGTGCCTACACGCAAGCGATTCCTCGATGAAAGGCTGCGCGTCCGTGTCACGCACGCCGACACGTTCCATGCCGGTATCGATCTTCAGGTGGGTGCGCAGACGCTTCCCTGTGGATTCGGCCAATTGCTCGGCAGCCCGCAACAGGTCCAGAGAAGAGGCGGTGAGGGTCAGGTCATGTTCGAGGAAGGCGGGCAGCTGCTCGGCCAGAGTCCCGCCCATCACCAGGATGGGCTTCTTGATCCCGAGTTTGCGCAGGTGGATGCCCTCCTCCACCAAAGCCACACCGAGGTAATCGGCAAAGGGTTCGAGGAACGGCGCAACGCCGTCCACGCCGTGGCCGTAGGCGTTGGCCTTGACCACCGCCAGCACCTTCGCGGGCGCGACGTGTGCGCGGATGGCTTCCAGGTTGCGCTGAAGCTGACTCAGGTTGACTTTGACGTAGGTGGGGCGCATGGTCACTCGGGGCGGCGCCAGTGATACTCGACGTCGGGTTCGTTCTCGGGCGCGGGACTGACGCCGAATTTCTCGGCCGCAAAACCGTTCTTCTCGTAGAAGGCGCGCGCCATGGAATTGGCGGCGTGTGTGTACAGCCACAGGTGGTCGTGCGAGAGGTCGCGGGCCTGTTCGAGCAGCATGCGCCCGATGCCCTGACGCTGATGGTCGGGGTCGACGTAGAGGTGGTCAATGAAATCCTTCTTGATCCCCATGAAGGCCACCACCAGGCCGTCCTTCTCGACCACCCACAGGTCGCAGGCGGCGACGATGTGCTCGGCAAAGAAGGCCTGGTCGGTCTTGAACGAGTAGCCCATGCGCGCGGTCAGTTCGGGCACGGCAGCCTCGCGGGCGCGGCGCCACAGGCGCGTGACCGGCTCGAAGTCGTCGGCGCGGTAAAAACGGATATGGTATGTCATGTCTCTCCTTGACGAATGGAGCCTATTTTACTGTTTCTTCAGGATACGTGGGGAAAACCTGTCTGACCACGGAGTTTTTTGCGAAACCGCATTTGCAGTTCGGGCGGCGCTGCGCTATAATCGAAACGCAAGGAGTAAAAATGACAGAGCATACTTCCCGCACCCGCAAGTTTGAAGAGCACATTCCGCCCGAGGCGCGCGAACACATGAAGGCCGCGCGCGAAGAGATGCGCAAAGGCATCGAGTCGATCCTGCCGCCCGGCGTCCGCGAGCACCGCCGCGCCGCCCGCAAGGA
>CALLJA010000612.1 GCA_938008865.1 uncultured Anaerolineales bacterium | reverse complement strand
GTTCGGGAGTTTTGTCTTTCTTTATGTCAGGTGTCATATAATCATCCCATGACCTCACATCCCAACTCTATCGCCATCGTGGGCGGCGGACCCGCGGGCCTGATGGCCGCCGAGGTGCTCAGCCAGCACGGCGCCCGCACCGACGTGTACGACGCGATGTCCTCGCTCGGGCGCAAGTTCCTCATGGCGGGCAAAAGCGGACTCAACCTGACGCACGCCGAACCCTTCGAGCGTTTTGTTCAACGGTACAGCGCGCGTGAGGTTGCAGATTGGCTCAACGACTTCAACCCCGACGACCTGCGCGACTGGGCCAGGGGCCTTGGCATCGAAACATTCGTCGGCACCTCGGGGCGCGTCTTCCCGGTCGGCATGAAGGCCAGTCCGCTGCTGCGCGCCTGGCTGAAACGGCTCGACGGAAGCGGCGTGACCGTCCACCTGCGCCACAAGTGGATGGGCTGGGATCCGTCTGGCGCGCTGCGCTTCGAGACGCCCGAAGGCGAGCGTCGTGTCCACGCCGACGCGACTGTCCTTGCGCTGGGCGGCGGCAGTTGGGCGCGCCTTGGCTCAACGGGCGAATGGATCGATGGCCTGAGGCAGGCCGGGGCACGGGTGCGGGAACTACGTCCCGCCAACTGCGGCTTCGATGTGGACTGGTCCGAGCATTTCCGCACGCGCTTCGAGGGCCAGCCCATCAAGTCGGTGGTCCTCACGTTTGGAGATTTTCAACAGCAGGGTGAATTCATCATCACTAGGGAAGGCGTGGAAGGCAGCCTGATCTACGCCGCCTCGGCGCGGCTGCGCGACGAGATCGAGGCCCACGGCCGCGCCGTCCTGCTCCTGGACCTTGCGCCTGGCTCCACGCAGGAGAAGTTGACTGCGTCCCTGTCCAAACCGCGCGGCTCGCGCTCGATGTCGAGCCACATCGAGCGGACGGTTGGCCTCAAAGGCGTGAAGGTCGGCTTGTTGCACGAGTTCGTCGCGAAGGAAGATTTCAACGATCCCGCCAAACTGGCAGCAGCCATCAAGCGCTTGCCCGTGCCGCTGCTCCGTCCGCGCCCGCTGGATGAGGCCATCAGCAGCGCCGGCGGCGTGACCTTCGATTCGCTCGACGCGCATTTGATGTTGAAGACGATGCCCGGCGTATTCTGCGCCGGCGAGATGCTCGATTGGGAAGCCCCGACCGGCGGGTACCTGCTCACGGCCTGTTTCGCCAGCGGGCGGGCCGCCGCGCGCGGCGCGCTGGTCTGGTTGAAAGACGCGGCTCTCCCGCGTTGAGACGGAACATCCTGCAAAGCGGGACCGACCCGAAACGCCGCGCAACAACGACTCATCTTCCAGGGATACCCCCTTACATCCCGTCACGTCGTTCCGCGCCCGCGGATATGGATTAAGAAACAGACTCGCCAGGCCATGACCGCATGATGCAATTCCAGTACCACCCCTATGCTGCCTTGTTATTCCTCTCGGCCCTCGTCTCGGGCGGGGTGGGATTCATCACCTGGCGAAAACGGCAGGCGCGCGGCGCTTCGGCGCTGGCCTTCAGCCTGTTGGTGCTTACCTTCTGGTCGGCTTGCTATGGGATGGTCTGGCTCAGCGCGGATCGCGACACCCAACTGCTCTGGCTCAAGATCATGTACCTGGGCGTGGTGCTGACCCCGCTGAGTTTCCTGGTGCTAATCCTGCACATCACCCAACTCGAGGGCTGGCTCAATCCGCTGCGGCTGGCGCTGCTGCTGGTCGAACCGCTGTTGATGCTGGCGGCGATATGGACCAACGATCAGCACAACTTGTTTCTCAAGTCCTCCATCCAGTACAGCCTGGGCGGGCTGACCTATTTCCACTGGGCGCGCGGCAGCCTGTACTGGGTCAACGTGGCCTATTCCTACAGCATGCTGTTGGCCTGCGCCATCCTGTTGCTGCGCAGTTTGTTCATCGGTGCGCCGCTGTACCGTTCGCAGGTGGGGGCCTTTCTACTCGGCGCGCTTATCCCGTGGCTGGTCAGCATCCTCACCCAATTGCAGGTCCGCCCGCTGCGCGAACTCGACCTGACCCCGGTGGGCTTTGCCCTTTCAGGCGCGGTCTTCTATTACGCCATCTTCTGGCGCGGCATGTTCGACCTGCTGCCCGTGGCCCGCAGCCTGCTGATCGAACACATCAGCGACGGCCTGATCGTGGCCGACGCATCCCTGCGCGTGCTGGACATAAATCCCGCCGCCGAACGCCTGCTCGACCTCAAATCGCATGACGTGGTGGGAAGGCTCGGGAGCGAGGTCTTTCCACAATGGGCCGACCTGGCCGCCGCGCTGCGCCATATCGACGGCGAATACCGCGTCGAAGCGCCGGGCCGCAACAACCCCAACCATTTCTTCGACATCAAGGTCACCCCGCTGCGCAACCAGTCCGCCGTCTCGGGCTATTTGATCCTCTTCCGCGACATCAGCGACCGCTGGAACGCCGAACAGAAACTGCGCCAGACCAACCAGGAACTCAACGCGCGCCTGCGCGAGATCCAGCGCCTGCAAAAGAAACTGCAACAACAGGCCGTTCGCGACCCGCTGACCGGGCTGTACAACCGCCGCTATCTCGAAGCGACCCTCGAACAGGAACTGGCTCGCGCCGAGCGGGAGACCCAGCCCGTCTCCATTATCATGATGGACGCCGACAAGTTCAAGAAGATCAACGACCTATTCGGGCACAAGGCCGGCGACCGCGCCCTGCAAGCGCTGGCAAAGTTGATCAAGGCGCACATCCGCCGCAGCGACATCCCGTGCCGCTACGGCGGCGAGGAGTTCGTCATCGTCATGCCCAACACGCCGCTGGAGGTGGCCCTGGCGCGTGCTGAAGAGATCCGCCGCGATTTCCACGCCCTGGAATTGTTCGGGCCGGGCACAGCAGGACGCGCCTCACTGTCAGTGGGGCTGGCAGCCTACCCATCCCACGGCCGCCTGGGCGAAGATGTGCTCGACGCCGCCGACCAGGCCATGTACCGCGCCAAGTCTCAGGGCGGGAATTGTGTGTTGATGCACGAGAGCCCGCTAAAAAGGGCGGGGCAGCCTAAAGAAAAGCCGCAATCAAAGCCCAATTTGCGTATAGATCATACACCCCGATCCCGAACAAAAGCAGACCGCTGATGATATTGATCGTCCGTGCACGCATGGCGAATTGGCGGGTAATCCAACGCTGCGCCGCGCCCGAAAGAAAGGACAGGGCCAACAGCGGCAGGCCAAATCCCAGCCCAAACCAGAAGAAGATGATGAGCTTGCTCAAGGCTTCCGCCGCCGTCAGCGAGAGCGCAAAGATGCTGACTACCAATGGCCCCGAGCACGGCAGGGCGATGGGCCCGTACAGCAAGCCATAGAGAAATGCATTGACAAAGGGATGCGAGAGCACGGGCACCTGCACCTGCGGCAATTGCTTGAACGGATTGATGTCGAACAGCAGCAACACGCCCAGCAACACAATGAGCAGGTCGGCAATGGGAATGATCACCGAAAGCGCCCGACCGACTGAGATCGACAGCAGTGCGATGATACCGCCCAGCGCCAGCATCATGGTCAGCACGCCCGCCAGCACGAAGAAGCCCAGCAGGTAGCGGCCCGGCTTGTTTTGCAGGCCTGTCTGTCCGCCGCTGAGATAGGCCAGGAAGCCGGGATAGAGCGGCAGCACACAGGGACTAGTGGTGGCCAACAGACCGATGGAGAGGGAAGTGAGAATGGTTTCCATATTTTGATCCAGACCCTAAAGGTTTTGAAAACCTTCAGGGTCTGTGCTTTTGTTTACATACCTTCATCCAGGTACGGCTGGATGGCCTTGGCCAGGTCGTCGGCGTTCTTGATGCCGAAGGGCAGCGGATGCGCCACACCATGACGGTCGATGATCAGGATGGGTGTGGAAGGCGGGTTGAGGAACTGGTCGCCGTACAGGGAAGCGATCTCGCGCGCCACGTCGGCGGAGGCCACGGCGTAGTACCAATCAAAGCCCTGTCCGTTGGTGAAGGACCTGAGTTGGTCGGCGCTCTCGTTCAAGTCGATGTCCAGTCCCACGCTGATGAAATCATCCCGCATCCCGAGTTGTTCATGCAGCGCCTTGACCTGGCCCTGCTGCTTCAGGCAGTTCGAGCACCACACGGCCATCGTCTCGACCAGCACCACCTTGCCTTTGAAGTCGTTGATCGTGAAGGTCTCGCCGGTGTTGACATTGGTCAGCGCCGCGCTAAACCAGGCGGGGGCCTCCATCATGCCTCCTTCCATGGGCTTGTCCATCATGGCGTCGGGAGTGGACGTCTCGTGCGTCATCATATCGTCCGCGGGCTTCTCCATCATGGC
>CALLJA010000611.1 GCA_938008865.1 uncultured Anaerolineales bacterium | reverse complement strand
AAATCAATTAAACGGTATCAGGAGTGACAGAATGGAAAAATTACTCAACGAGCAGATCGTCGGCCAGGTGAAAGAGGCCTTCGGAGGAATGAAGGAACCTGTTCAGATTCTTTTCTTTGGTAGCGAACAATGCGACTACTGCACTGAGACGCGCCAGCTCGTGGAAGAGGTGGCCGAGACGCACGCCAGCATCGGCGCGGCCTACTACGACCTCGAACAGGACGCCGACATGGCGGCTAAATTCAACGTGGACAAGGCGCCCGCCCTGGTCATCGCTGCGAAGGATGGCGACCAGGTGGTGGATTACGGCATTCAGTACTCGGGCATCCCCTCGGGCCACGAGTTCAGCACGCTGATCAACGACATCCTGCTCGTCTCGGGCCGCGACTCGGGCCTGGACCAGGAAACCCGCGACTATCTGAAGAACCTCACCTCTCCCCTGCACATGCAGGTCTTCGTGACGCCCACCTGCCCCTACTGCCCGCGTGCTGTGCTGCTGGCTCACCAGATGGCGATGGAGAACCCCGCCATGATCCGCGCCGAAGGTGTGGAAGCCACCGAGTTCCCCGAGTTAGCCGACCGCTTCAACGTCAGCGGCGTGCCGCAGACCACCATCAACGCGGGCCGCGGGACGGTTGTCGGCGCGGTGCCTGCGGGGCACCTGCTGGATGAGATCAAGCGCGCGCTGCTGAATTAGGTCAGCCATGTCTAACCGCAGCGAACGACGCAGGCAGGTCGAAAAACAAAGACAGCGGAAGAACATCGTGTCGGCGCTGGTCGTTTTGGGCGCGATCACACTGGTCGTAGCTGTGATGTCGTCGCTGGCGAAGACCGCCTCGAACCTGCCACAACAGACAGGAGTCATCCCCGCAGAGGTCAACTACCCCGCGCCCGAACTCGCGCTGGAAAGCGTGGCAGGCAGAAACGAGTCACTGACGGATTACCGCGGACAGGTGGTGCTGGTCAACAACTGGGCCACCTGGTGCCCGCCCTGCAAAGCCGAGATGCCAACCCTGGCCGCCTACTACAGGGATCACGCCGACGAAGGCTTCATGATCGTGGCAGTGGAAGCGGGCGAACCGCTCAACCAAGTCAAGGCGTTCGTGGACGAGTATCAGCTTCCGTTTTCGGTCTGGCTCGACCCCGATGGAAAATCCACGCGGGCCTTCCGTAATAACAGCCTGCCCAACTCGTACGTGATCGACCGCACAGGAACGGTCCGCTTGATGTGGACGGGTGAGATCACAAAAGAGATGCTGGAGAAGTACGTCACGCCGTTACTGGGTGAAGGATAGAAATGAGAAAGGCCGCTCGATGAGAGTGGCCTTTTTTGTTGGAGATTAAGAGAGAAGTGAAAAGAAGAATGAGCGACTAAGTAACCAGTTATAAGTAATTAGAATTTCGTCATTGCGAGCCGCGTTTGTTGCGGCGAAGCAATCCCACATTTTAGAGGAGATTGCTTCGTCGGGAAAAGCACCCTCCTCGCAAAGACAACAATCTTTTTTCTAAACTCTTTCGACTGACCACTTAGTCTTGAGTCGCCTTTTTAAGGCTTGACTTGCCTACGCGCAAGAAGATTTGGTCAGAGATAAGCAACACAAGCAGCCACGCACTGAGATAGAGTTCGAGGCCGACAGAGAGGGCGTGGCGCGCGGGGGCCATGGCGTCTCCGTGCCAGGTGATGAAGAGGTGCGGGAAGATCGGGAGGACGAGCAGGATAAAGGCCGCCCACAGCGGATTACCTCTCCAGGCGCGGATTAGGATGGCAATCAGCGCAGCGGCAGTCACAGCGACAAAACTCCACAAGATGAAGCGGTCGGGATACAGAATGTGTTCAATGAAAGCAGGCAGGACGGGTTTGTAAAAACGCGTAAAGTAATTATCCACATCAGAGAAAGCAACCAGCGGGCCGAACTGCTCGAAGGCCTGTGCTCCGCTGTGGATCGGGTTCGAGACCAGCCAGCGCATGTAGCACGTCTTGCCGCGTTCATAGGTCCAGGAGCGGAATTCGGCCAGGTCGGGGTCGTTGTAAAAAGCACGCGCCTGACCATTGGCAAACTCGCCTTCGAGCGCCATCAGGTCGGAGGTGACGACCAGGTCGCAGTTGGATTCAAAGAACTCGATTGCCTGCGGATTGGGCAGGATGCGGCGTCCCATCACGTTGAGGAAGGGAAAGACCCAGCGCCCACCCAGGTCGGCGTTGGCATTGTTGAACAGGAAAATACCGACGAAGGCGGCGCTGAGGATCAAGGTGCGCGGTTCGGTCCAACGCAAGATAACCGCCAGAACCAGCAACCCCGCCAGCATGAGCAGCAGGTAGGCGTTCGTGTCGCGCGTGAAAGCCAGGAACAGGCCGACAACGATCAGCGCGAGGACGCGCTCAATGCGCCAGCTTTGCAGCAGCCAGAGTCCCGCCGCGAGGAAGAGCACGAACCACGAGACCGAAAGCGACTCGGTCAGCATGGTGAAGTCCCAGCCTGCCAGGGGACGGACCAGACTCAAGGCGAGGATCAAGCCAAACGCGAACGGAGCCAGGCCACGGGTCCGCAGCGAAGCGGCCACCGACAGCCCAAGCAGGGTCCAGGCCACGATGGAGAATCCAAGCTGAAGGGCGGCAGCGGTCGAGAAATCCTGAGCTGCAATTTTGAGCAAAAGAGGGAAAACCAGCGGGCGCGAGTCGCCCCAAAATTTCACGTCGAGCGGCGGCTGCTGCGAGATGCGCAGGTAGGCCTGGGTGTCGTCCATCACGCGCGGCTTGGCAAGCGCAGGCTGCGCATCAAGGAGACGCGCCGTCACGTATAGCGCAAAGAGCGCGATGTAGAGAATGCGGCGGGTCATCGCTCGAGCCAGATGGTGACAGGGCCGTTGTTGTGGATCTCGACCTGCATGTGCGCGCCGAACTGTCCCGTTTGGGTGGGCACGCCCTGGGCGCGCAGCAGCTCGACGAAACGCTCGACCAACGGAGCGGCCACGCCGGGCAGGGCGGCATCGGTGAAGGAGGGACGGCGGCCTTTGCGCGTGTCGGCGTAGAGCGTGAACTGTGAAACGACGATGGCCTCCCCTTTTACATCCAGAATGGAGAGGTTGGTCTTACCCGCCTCGTCTTCGAAGATGCGCAGGTTGGCCACCTTATCGGCAAGGAAGGCGGCCTGCTCTTCGCCGTCGCCGTGACCGACACCAAGCAAAATCAACAGGCCAGGTCCGATGCTGGAAATGACCTGGCCTTCGACGGTAACGCTGGCTTTGGATACTCGTTGGA